>JAISHZ010000333.1 GCA_031262285.1 Lachnospiraceae bacterium
TGTATAGAACATCCAGAAAACTTTGGTGATGAATCAAAACGACTTGTGCTGTTTTTTCGCTTTTTCGGATACGAATCACATCGTCTGTACGTAGTTTGCGTACCGATCTACCGTCAAAAGAGACATCCATGACTTGTGACTGTCTCTCTCTGCCACATGGTAGATTCAATTGCACACGATCTTCACCGGAAAGAACGACACTTCCTTGCGCAAGTGAATGCGCACAGATCGGTGTCATTAAAATCACTTGAGCAGTCGGTGCTACAATCGGTCCTCTTGCGGACAAACTATAGCCGGTGGAACCGGTTGGCGTTGCGATGATCATACCGTCTGCTTCATATTCGTGCAAAAAGGTGTCATTGACATATGTTTGAATCGAGTTGATTTTGATGGGACCTACTCTGGAAAGGACGATGTCATTCAATACCCAATCCTGTATGGACGCTTGGTTTCCGAAAGGTTGGATAGAAACATCCAAAAGCATTCTGGTTTGTATCTCATATTCTTTTCGCAAAAGGAGTTTTAAGGCAGCTTCAAGACCGGATGGATCAATTTGTGCCATATACCCTAAAGTGCCGAGATTCACGCCGACCATCGGTAATTGACAATCCACGCTCAGATGTGAGGCGCGTAGCATGGTACCGTCGCCGCCTAAAACCATCATGATCTCCGCGTCCATGATGGATTCTTTTTCTTCTTGGCAAAACCGATCCGCAGGATCCTTGTCTGTTGAGATCGGATCATGGAAGAGTGTCCATTTGATGTTGTTTTCATACAAAAAGCGGATGATAGAATTCGCTACTCGATTCTTCCGATCTTTCTGGTCATTTGTATAGATCACGATGTGCCTTTTCATGCAAAATCTCCTAAAGTAGTGATGGAAGGATTGGTTGCTGTTCATTGGCTAAAGCTCTGCATGAGAGGCTTCTACCACTTCATGGATTCTGGTGTGAATAGGAATAAGCTCCTGTACTCCTTTTTGCAGATATAATAAATATTCGATATTCCCCTCCGGTCCCTTAACCGGTGAATAATCCAAGCCGATTGGGGTAAAACCGATTTCTTTTGCATTAGAAAGAACCTTTTGAATCACTTGTTCATGGACTGTGGGATCTTTGACGACTCCTTTTTTCCCAACATGTTCTCTACCTGATTCAAATTGTGGTTTGATCAAACATACCATATGTGCTTCTTTGTGCAGCAAATCATATGCAGGCGCTAAGATTTTGCTTAGGGAGATAAAAGAAACATCTGCACTTGCAAAATCAATCCATTCCTGTGGTGGCGCGAACTGTCGATATTGATCGATCGAAAAATACCGAAAATTGGTCTTTTCGATACAAATCACACGAGGATCCGTGCGTAGTTTCCAATCAAACTGCCCATAGCCGACATCGATACTGTATACTTTGCTCGCTCCATTTTGAAGCATACAATCCGTAAATCCGCCGGTAGAGGCGCCAATGTCCATGCAAACCTTATCGACCAAGTCAATATCAAAGATGCGAATGGCTTTTTCTAATTTGAGTCCTCCGCGACTGACGTAAGGAAGCGGTCGGCTTTTCACCTCAATATGTAAATTGTTTTGTTCAAACAAATCTCCTGCTTTGTCTTCACGCTGTCCATTTACAAAGACATTTCCACTCATTATGATGGCTTTGGCTTTTTCTCTGGAAGGAGCATATCCTAGCTGACAAAGGATTTTATCAAGTCTTTCTTTCATTTCACATTGCTCCCGACCGCGTGCTTTAGCACGCCTTCTCATCAAGGACGTGAAAGTTGCCCTTTACTTTCACTTTGCTCCCGACGCGTGCTTACGCACGCTCTCTCCCTCTGCTTCCACGGTGCGGAGGATGGAGGTTATGATGCTTTGTGGGTCAATGCCTAGTTCCTTTTTGAGTTGATCTACATTCCCATGCTCCACATACGCATCCGGTAATGATATATTCAAAAACGCACACTGGGCATGATGCTTATTTAAGCATTCCAACACTCTTTCCCCATACCCACCGCAAGTCACATTTTCTTCCAGGGTTACGATGATATCATGGTTCTTCGCGGCGGTTATAACCGCTTCCTCATCCATCGGTTTCACAAAACGAGCATTGTAAAGACTGACTTGATAACCGGCTTCCTTGAGCTTCTCACGAACGATCTGCGCTTCGCGTACCATGCTGCCGATCGCAAACAAAGCAATCTGACTTTCTTGATAGAGGACTTCCGCTTTTCCGTAAACGATCGGTGAACGAAATTCAGACAAGCCGGTGTAGGCTTCTCCTTTTGGATACCGAATCGCGATCGGTCCTGTAAAGTTCACGGCAAATTTCAACAGATCAGAAAGTTCCCATTTATTTTTCGGTGCACAGATGGACATATTGGGGATTCCGGAAAGGAATGATAAATCAAAAATACCTTGATGTGTCTCTCCATCGCACCCCACAAGACCGGCTCTGTCAATTGCGAAGACCACAGGAAGATTTTGGAGACAGACATCATGTACGATCTGGTCATAAGCACGTTGCAAAAAAGAGGAATAAATCGCGACAACCGGCCGCAACCCTCCCGCCGCCATCCCGGCCGCAAAAGTAACCGCGTGTTCTTCCGCGATTCCTACATCGAAAAAGCGTTCCGGAAACCGATTGCGGAAACGCCTAAGTCCCGTTCCGTCCGGCATTGCTGCGCTCACCGCTACGATTTTGTCCTCACGACTACCCAATTTACACATGACAGTAGAAAAAATATCCGTATAATTTGCCGTGGTTCTTGGTTTCGCAGGAATCCCTGTCTTAATGTCAAAAGGTTCCGCACCATGAAATCTGGCAGGATGTCTGAGTGCCGGAAGATATCCCTTCCCTTTTTGCGTCAACACATGTACGAGAACCGGTCCTCTGACACGTTTTGCTTCCCGCAAAACCCGTACAATTGCGGATACATCATGTCCATCTACCGGACCCAAATAGGTAATTCCCATATCTTCGAAAAACATTCCGGGGATTACCAACTGTTTAAAACTACTTTTGGCTTTTCTAATCGCATTTGCGACATTTTCACCGGTCGGTGTACTCTTTAATGTGTTATAAATGCCTTCTTTCAATCCCAGATAACCGGTGGTCGTACGGATATTGTTTAAATATTTAGACATACCACCGACATTCTCCGAAATAGACATATTATTATCATTTAATACAATAATAAAATTGGTCTCTAATTTTGACGCGTTATTTAAAGCTTCGTATGCCATTCCTCCCGTGAGGGAACCATCTCCGATTACAGAGACAATTGTATGCTTCTCTTCTTTTAAATCTCGCGCCTTTACCAAGCCAAGCCCTGCTGAAATAGATGTGCTACTGTGACCGGTATCAAACGCATCACATAGGCTTTCTTTTCGTTTTGGAAATCCGCTTAACCCATGATATTGCCGTAGATAATCAAACCCTTCTTTGCGCCCCGTCAGCAATTTGTGTGTATACGATTGATGCCCCACATCCCAGATCAGTTTGTCCTGCGGGAGTGTCAGTGACAAGTGCAGCGCCATCGTCAATTCAACAGCGCCAAGATTCGAACCCAAATGACCGCCTGTAACAGATATTTTTTGAATCAAAAATTCGCGAATTTCAGACGCAAGTTGATCATACTCACTTTTTTTGATCTGTTTGATATCTTCGGCTTGATTGATTTTTTCCAACAGCATATTGATTCCATCCTTTTGTTTTAGGAATTGCGCCCTGCAAGCATTTTGACTAAGTGTGTGAGAAAATCATGTTCTGCAAAACACGCATCCAACAACGCCAATGCTTCTTGCGTCAAACGCATACAATCCTTGTGTGCGGATTCTAATCCATGGAGTGATACATAGGTCGCTTTGCCGTTTCGTTCATCGCTTCCTACCGGCTTGCCCAGTATCGCGCTATCGCCAATGACATCCAAAATATCATCTTGTATTTGAAAAGCGAGTCCGATTTTTTGACCGCACTCTTCCATTTTGCATATTTGTTCTTCCGTAGCTCCCGCCAATACCGCACCAATCATCATACTAGCTTCAATTAAAGCAGCCGTCTTGTTTTGGTGAATAAAAGAGAGGTAATCCTTGGTAATCGGTGGTTGGGGAGTCTGAGATTGGGTCATCAGGTCGGCTGTCTGTCCGCCGATCATTCCATAGACACCGCTTTTCACGGCAAGAATGTGTCCGGCTTTCGCAAGCCGCATGACTTGATCGAAAGAATGATTTGTGATCTGTGATAAAGACTCGAAGAGGAGTTCAAATGCATAATTGAGTAAGGCATCTCCTGCCAATATGCCGATTCCTTCTCCGTATACTGCGTGTGTTGTTTTCTTTCCGCGACGATATTCATCATTGTCCATCGCGGGTAAATCGTCATGAACTAAGGAATATGTGTGAATCATCTCTATGGCTGCCATAAACACGGGTAATGCTTCATCATGACCGCCAAACAGCTTGTAAACTTCTTGCATGAGCATAGGACGCAGACGTTTCCCGCCTGCACGAATGCTATAATTCATTGCTTCTTTCACGATCTGATCATGTCCTATTTCTGGAGGGAGGAATGGATAAATGATATTCTCGATCGCTTCTTTCTTTTCCGAGAGCAATGCTCGGAACGTGTTTTCATTCATATGACTCCAATGAGGTAGTGTTGGTACCGTCTTCGCTGATCAGAAGTACTTTCTTTTCTACTCGATCGATTAACGCTGAGCTTTCTTTTAAGAGCGTCATTCCTTTGCTGTAAGCTGTAAACGCTTCTTCTAATGTACAGTTCTCCGATTCTAATCGTTCCAATTCTTTGTGGATTTGTTCTAATTGCTCTTCTAACGAAGGCGTGGGGATGAAATCACTCGTTTGATTCCCCGTTGGAGTGGGATCGCACATTGTCTGTTTTTGTTTTGCCATATGACCCTTCCGTTTGATTTTGTTTCGTCTGAGTGACGGTTACCTGCATCGTTCCATCTTGTAAGAGCACATGAAGATTTTGTCCATCCTGCACTTCTCGTATCGAACGAATGTGTTTCCCGTAGGAATCTTCGACATATGCATATCCGCTCTCGAGTTTATGCATCGGAGACAACCCTTTGAAGCGCTCACGAAGCATAGATAGTTCATGCCGCTTATGGAGGAGCAACTGTTTGATTTGGTATGAAAATCGCTCTTCCATTCGTAGGATGTCCATTTTCATCTCTCGGATACGACTTTGCGGACTATGCCTAAGCAACCTAAGTTCGCTGATCTTGAGTTGATCCTTTTTGCGCTTGATCTGTGCATTCATCGCAGCCAAAAACCGCACTGCCAACTCAGACATCTGCCGATCAAACAATGCCATGTCCGCTACAGCTAGCTCTGCTGCTGCTGAAGGGGTGGGAGCACGCAAATCTGCCACAAAATCAAGGATAGTCACATCTGTCTCATGGCCGACAGCTGAAATAATGGGAACGGAACAATCAAAAGCAGCCTGTGCTACTTCTCTTTCGTTGAATGCCCACAGATCCTCTAAAGATCCGCCGCCGCGACCTACGATGATCACATCGACACCAAGCGTATCTAAGCATTGAATCCCTTTCACGATGCTGGGCGCTGCGTGAGCACCTTGTACGATCGCGGGATAAAGAACGATTTGAAGGTATGGATTGCGCCGCTTGGCGATTTGGATAATATCGCGTATGGCTGCTCCGGTCTGCGCTGTAACCACTCCTAATACTTGGGCGTGTGTAGGAATCGGTTTTTTATAGATATTTGAAAACATCCCAAGTTCAGATAGTTCTTGTTTTAACCGTTCAAATTGTTCATAGAGATGTCCGATGCCGCTTTTTTGGATTTGTTTTGCATAGAGTTGGTATTTTCCGTCTCTTTCATACACTTCTATACTGCCAAACACAAATACTTGTTGACCATTTTGTAACAAAAAGGAAAGTCCTGCTCGGTTTCCTGCAAACATGACACAAGATAGAACCCCTTTTTCGTCTTTTAACGTAAAATAAATATGCCCGGAGGAATGAATCTTACAGTTGCTGACTTCTCCCTTGACCCAAAGTGATCGAAGCATATAATCTTGATAAAACATATTCTTAATATAGGCATTTACTTGTGCAACAGAATAGATGCTGCGAATGGAAATCACCCGCCTTTTTCAAATTTTGCCAAAACGGCATTTACAAAGCGTCCGGAAGCATCTTGCCCGCCAAATTTTTTGGCAATTTCAACTGCTTCATCAATCGAAACGCTATAGGGAACGTCCGAATCATAAAGAATCTCGTAAATCGTCATCCGAAGCAGAGCCAATTCGACTTTTCCGATTCGCGCTAAACTCCAATGCTCGATTTTGTCCATCATCATTTGATCAATGTGCGGAAGCTTATCCATGATTTCGAAAAACCGTTGTCTGACAAACAACAGATCTTTTTCATTGGGACGCTTCCCCTTAGGATCGTCTTCTTTGTCCGGTTCATCTTGAAAGAACAAGGAGATTTGTTCTTCTATCTCTTCCGCCGGATGATACTCTATCCGGAATAGTAATTTAAATAAATGTTCTCTCTGCTCATGTCTCCCCATACTGTTACTTTTGTTCCTCTTTCGGTATGATAACCGCAATTCTCGTCAATTCTTCTTTGACGGCACATTCACCGGGTTCATCCTAACTCCTTCGATTCGTACATTGACATCGGTACATACAAGACCTGTCATGTTTTCGATCGCGGATTTGACTTTATTCTGCACTTTTTTGCATGTAGAAGGAATGTTATACCCGTAATCTAAAACCAATTCCATCTCTACTGTTACATTGCCTTCCAAGACATCAACTTTAACACCTTTTGATAAATTCTTACGTCCTGCCTTGCCCATCATCGCATTGGTCACGTTACCGGCAAGCGCATATACCCCTCTCACCTCGGTAGCTGCCAGAGCGGCAATCAATACAACCACATCATCAGCGATTTGCACTTCTCCGATCGTTTCGCCTTCCATTAGGCAAATCTCACTCCTGGAATCTGTTTCCTTTTCCATTTTCCCTCCAATCTAATGATGCTACCCTTGCAAAATGTTACATAGGTACATATTAGCATATTTTTCATTCCTTTGTCATCCAAAATGTCATAGAAAGCTGCTTCTCATTCTGCGCATAGGAAATCACATCATCAACCGCATCGATATAATTGAAAATCCCACGTTGTTCGATCAAGGATTGTTCCATCATCACATAGGTCTCCATATCATCACATTTAATCGTAATATCGGTCTTACCTTCTTCTTTGGCTTTTGAAAAAACTTCGAAAAGTTGTTCTTCATCATAAGCGGTAAAATATAACCCTTCTTTTACATAATAATTGTCTCTCAAGCTGTTGCATTCGGGCATAGAAATCATATCGTCTAAGATGTGCGTGGTCAGTATTTGTTGTGTGGTGACGCACAAATAATCATAATTGATTTGCGGAGCACGGGGTTGATCGGAGGCGTCGTTGGTCTGATAGGAAGCGTCTCCCCATGTCGAGTCCACATAATAATAATTGTCATTTACGCGAACCAAATTCCATGCATGAGATTCGCCTTGATTGACTTGCCCAAATACAAGTGTACTTTCTACCCCCAATTCATTGAGCAGATATTGCGTCGCCTTGGCATATCCTTGACATACTGACCGTTTGTTCACAAAAACTGAATAGATATTTTGATTGTCAGGTGCCGCTAAATCGTATTCCGTCGAGAGGATCAACGTATCATATACATATTTTACCTTTTCGTAGTCCCCGGTTCCCTCTGGACTTCCTTCCAGTAAAATGGCAACTTGCTCATCGATTTGCTGTTTTCTTTCTTTCGCTTTTTCATAACTCACATTGTAAGCGCCGGAAAATTCTATTTTGACCAATTCATCCCCTTGCGTAAATAGGGTATAGCTGTACCCATCTACATAAAAGTATTCCGGGTGATCATTTAATACACATTGGAAGATTTGCTCAATATCCGACTCGGTCAATCCTTCTTGCAATCCTTGAGAAGAAAGAACCTCATTGGTCAACATATGCCCCAAAATGCGAACAATATCTTGATACCAGAGTTGTTTACTGGGTGTTAAGCTGTAATAACAATACACACCCGCATTGGATTTGGTAAAATCAAAACCATCCTCATCTAGCTCCACAGACGGTGTTTGCTGGGGTAGGGCCGGTTGAAAAGTGGTTTCTTCTGAGGAACTATCTGAAATCGTACTTTGTGATTCACCACTTTCTACCAACCATTCGTCCGGAATCGGTGTCGGTAGATCGGTGATGACATCATAAGAGACCGATTCCCCGGAAAGAAAGGAATGGACATTTTCGGGCAATGCATTGAGCGTGGAACAGCCGGATATCAATGCAATGATTAAACAGAAGTAACAGACTGCGGACAGTATTTTGACTTTCCGTTTCATATCATCCCTCCTTTCAGCCGATCCCTTATCGACTAAATTCAGCCAGTTTGAGGTCTTTATTGCGATCCAAGGTCATGTTAATACTCCATGCGTGTGCAAACAACAACAGCGCATTCCCTTTTTGATCATAGACACGTTTCATATCGGAAGTCCCTATCAATTTCTCCGGGTCAATCTCTTGTTGATTTTCAATCCATCGTATATGTTCATAGGGAAGATCTTCCATACGAATTTCCACATTGTATTCATTCAAAAGGCGGTATCGCAATACTTCAAATTGCAGTACCCCTACCACTCCAACGATGACTTCTTCCATGCCGGAATGGAGTTCTTGAAAAATTTGGATAGCTCCTTCTTGCGCAATTTGCGTTATTCCTTTCACAAATTGCTTCCGTTTCATCGTGTCGATTTGGCGAACTCTCGCAAAATGTTCCGGAGCGAAAGTCGGTATTCCTTCATAAACCAATTGTTCCGAGGGTGCACACAAAGTATCTCCGATGGAAAAAATACCGGGGTCAAACACGCCGATGATGTCCCCCGCATAAGCTTCTTTGATGGCTTTTCGTTCATCTGCCATGATTTGCTGCGGTTGGGAAAGATAGAGTACTTTTTTACCTTGAATATGCCGAACTTCCTTGTCCGCTTCGAATTTACCGGAACAGATGCGAAGAAAAGCGATCCTATCCCGATGTGCTTTGTTC
>JAISHZ010000365.1 GCA_031262285.1 Lachnospiraceae bacterium
GAACAACGGTCCGATTTATCCAAGAAACAAGCCGATAGGTACTATTTACACATACAGCAGAAAGGTGTAGAATAAAATGATTGGCGACGAAAAATTCCAATTACGTCACGCAGCCGGAATCTACTGGCTCTTAGATATGAGTCAAAGCGGTAAAGAGTACCAAAAACCCATTACAATGAATGAGTCCGGCGCTTTCCTCTGGAAAATGAACCAAGAAAAACGAACACCTGAAGAAATGGTACAAGCCATATGTGAACGGTATCACATTGACGAGGACGAAGCTCTTGAAGATGTAAAAGACTTCTTGGACAAATGGACGATTCAATAAAATACGACGATTTATTGAGGAAAATATGGATGTATTGGTCATCGGCGGTGTGAGCAATCTGGTGAATGGGCTCATAGATAAATTGAACAAAGAGGGGCATAGAATTTATTTGTTAACCGGGAGCCAATTTCAAGTTCCCGGTTATCGTCGTACCTTTGAACGATACAACTTTACGTATGATACCAATAGTATGGGCGAAATCTTCGACAGCGTAAGACCCGACGTGACTATTTTTATGGGTGGATATGATACGAATTTTACGTGGCTTCATCCAAGATCAGAAGCACTAAAATACATGACAGGGCTGACCAATATGTTGATCTCTTTCTCCTTGCGGCAGTCCGGACGTTTCATTTATTTATCCAGCCAAGACGTGTTTCAAGAAGCGAGAGACTACAATATCCCCGAAAAGGAACCGGTCGCGCCCAAAGATCTGCGCCCTGTGAGCCTCTCCCACGGAGAACGCTTGTGTATGGATTATTCCACCGTGTATGGACTAGACACGGTGGTTCTACGCTTGGATCATGTCTATGATATTCCGAAAAAAAGGCATCAAGTAGCCAATATTTGTTCCTTTATGTGTCTGGAAGCTTTGGAAAATCACAAACTGGTCGCCGACGACCATAAAATCTTCTCTCTTCTCTATCTTTCGGATGCTGTCGAGTTTATCTATCGCTTGGTGGCGTGCAAAGAACACAAAAGCAACCTTTACCATGTGTCTGCTTCCTCACCGATTAGTGAATTGCAAATGGCCAAATGGATTCAAGAAGTCATGGGTAAGGAACTCACCGTCATCGAGCAGACACTAAGTGGTGAACGAAGGTTGATCCTCTCGAATGTCAATTTTGATCGGGAATTTCGGGTGCGAATCTTTCACAAGCCCGAGGATATGGTGAAGCGCGTCGCGACACAGATGGTGGAGCACAAAGTAGATTTTTTGGCGAACGGCACCGCGAAAGTGAGCAAAATCAAGCATATTTGGCAAGCGATGAAGCATTTGTTTTTGATTTCGCTCCCTTTTGTGGAGAATCTGTTGTGTTTTATACCCTTCTACGTGTTCAGTGGGCAAGCGCTACAAAGTGAATACTTTGCTCGGCTGGATTTGTATTTGATCTATGTACTGTTGTTTGCGATCGTCTATGGGCAACACCAAGCGACTTTTTCGGCGCTTTTGTCCGTGGCAGGGTATTTGACACAACATTCGCAGGATGACTCCGGATTCATGGTGATGTTGGATTATAATACTTATGTGTGGATGGCGCAATTGTTTATATTGGGATTGGCAGTCGGATATTTGAAAGATGAGATTACACTCATTCGAGGGATGGAAGCCAATGAGGTCGATTATTTGACCGAGCAGTTGAGCGATATCCAAGACATCAACATCAGCAATGTACGACTGAAAAATATATTAGAAACGCAAGTCGTCAATCAAAATGACAGCTTAGGCAAAATTTATGAAATTACATCCGGACTAGATAAATACGAACCGGAAGAAGTGCTGTTCTATGCTGCGGAAATACTCTCCAGACTAATCGGGAGCCAAGATGTGGCGATTTATTCGGTGGCAAACCGTTCTTATGCCAGACTTTTTTCCGCGACGTCCCAAAAGGCACGAATATTGGGCAATTCACTCAACTATACGCAGCTGACTGATGTGTATGATTGCATCAAAGAGCGGAAAGTATATATCAACAAAAAATTGGACGAACGTTATCCCGAAATGGCAGCATCCATTTTTTCAGAAGATGAAATGCAGTTGATTCTTATGGTTTGGGGTATCCCTTGGGAACGTATGACACTGGGGCAATCCAATGTGTTGGCTGTTATCGGTTATTTGATCCAAAACGCCGTAGTTCGTGCCAATCGTTATATGGCGGCGTTGGAAAATCAACGCTATGTGGCGGGAACGCATATCTTGGAAGCACAAGCTTTTTCTTCTTTGGTTCGCGCTTATATGGGAGCACGTAGAAAGAACTTGACGGAATGCGCCATCTTAGGGATTGAAGTGGAAGCTTCCATGCAGGAGCAAGCGGGAGCAAAATTGGCGAAATTATTGCGCCAGACCGATTTTTTGGGCAGACTTGCAGATGGAGGATTATATGCTCTCTTATCCAATACAAATAACGACTCGGCCGGTTTTGTCATGAAGCGGTTTCATGAGGCAGGATATCCTTGCTTCTTACAAGAGGAAGTACAGATATAACACATCACATAAATCACCATGCGATATAAAACATCACCATGCGATACAAAACATCGATATGCGATTGGCATTTGCGACCCTTGTGAATTTACGCAAATGTTTGAAAGTAAAAATCTCATACAAACCATAAGCAACTAACATCGTCTGTGAATCGTAACAAATGATAACCACTTTTTGAAACAGAATACGCGAAGTCTGCAATGGAGTAACCGATATAGGAGTTTTTGACATTTTATGACATGGGAGTTTGACAGGCAGGAAACCATGATATTGGCAGCGATTGCCATCAATACGATCCTCGGACTCCTATATATGCTATGGGGATGTTTTTTGCTTGGCTTTATCCGAAAAAAACGCAATAGCGAGAAAACAACCAGAAAGTTCATGCACTTTTTTCGCGCCATGATCATCATCGCCAGTCCCATTGTGGGGATCTCATTTTTTGGCTTTGGATATCTCTGGCAAAAGATCTTCTTCCGTAGAGATGTAGATTTAACTGCCGTCATTTTTAGCAAAGAGCATGTGGAAACACAGATGAAAGCTGACGAAGAACGAGGGCGCAACTTAGCGCCGGTAGAAGAAGCCTTAGCGGTCAGTGATAAAGATAGCTTGAGAATGTTAATGATGAATGTGATTCGAGGAGATATCCGCAAATCTCTGGCAGCGATTTCGCTTGCGTTAAACAGTGAAGATTCCGAAACGGCTCATTATGCTGCCAGTGTCCTACGGGATGAACTCAACGGCTTTCGTATGCAGGTACAAAGGATCATCAAGGAGATCAAAAACGAAGAAGAGAATCAAGTAAGCTTGTGCATCATGTTACTGGAATATATGAATGGCGTATTGGCGCAAGGAGTTTTTAGCGAACTCGAGCAACTGACTTTTGTACGTCAAATGGAAGAAGTCATACAAATTTTGTATGACAAAGACAGTACGAAAGTAGAATCCAGACATTTTGAATGGATCTGTATGCGTCTGATGGAATGCAAAGAATTTGAATTGATGCAAAAATGGTGTGATCGACAGATGAGAGAATTTCCCGATGAATTACCATCTTACGTGTGTATGCTCAAATTGTATTATTCGATTATGAATCGAGAGCGGTTCTTTGAAGTGTTGAACAACCTAAAAAAATCCAATATTGTTTTGGATAATGCGACGTTGGATTTGATGCGATTGTTTGGATAGAGATTACGGTTCGCGTTCTGTCACGATGAGCGTCGAAGGCGTGAATCGGAACGGATATAGAGAAAGGAGGTGGTACTCATGCCAATGACCGTTTATACGGTGCTGCAATTTCTTTGGGCTATGACTGCCTACCTCTTTGTCACGTGCTTCCTTCCTTCTATTGCGTTATCGTCGCAACTTTCGCGCTTTCGGCTTTCCTTACGCTTTCTATTTTCCTTTACATTTGGGAATTTTTATTTGATTAATTTGGTCTATCTATTGGAGATCTTTCGGTTCTCCAATCAAATAACGCTCGTTTTCTTTACGATTCTCCCTGTCTTGCTGTTATGTTTAAAAAGGCGGCAAATGACGCTCACAGGAGCATTTAGTAGGTTTTTTACCTTTTTGCTAAGGCTTTTCTCCGGGCAATATGGCTTTCGACTGCTTTTACTGCGGACGCGGCAGGTGATTGGGAAAGTTCTGAAACGTGCAGTTCGATGGATTTCACACCAAATCAAGACGCATCCGATGGATGTACCGATGTTACTTGGAGTAGCGGCTGTTTTGACATGGTTTTTTGGATACAATCTAGTCACATATTTTGGCTATGGCGCGTCCGACATCGTGGTTCACAATCTTTGGGTGAATGGGATGGATTGGGTTTGGGCATGGCCATGGGAAGAGGCATTTGCTACCAGAAATAATATCTTTAATGGTGGTGTGTACCCTTTTGGAATGCACAATATCATTTATTATCTGCATGATGTTTTTTGGATGGATACTTACGTACTGTTTCGGGTGTTTTGGCTGGTGCAAACGATTATGGTATTCCTTGTGACACTGGCCGTCATGCGCGTATGGTGCAAAACCAAGTACGCTCCTTACTTGGGATTGATTCTTTATCTAATCGCTCCTTTATATCCGTCCAATTACTATCGGTATTACAGTACATTGCCACAAGAATTTGGAATGCTTTTCATCTTGCCGCCTGCATGCTTTTTTACTGAATTTTTACGCAGAAGAAAGGAAGAGCTGAGAACGCTCACTTGTCAAATTAAAGAGGAACTCGGTGCCTTACAGGAATCGGATCCCAAAGCTAGAAAGGGTCGAAAGAAGCGTGAACAAAAAGCAATTCGCCGAGAGATCAAACGTAGGAAAAGAGAACGCATCCCCAAGCTATTCAAGAAATCTCCACGGGGGATCTTTCACTGGCTCCTCCTTCGGTTGAAACAATCGAGGACATTTTTTTCAATCGATCCGCCAAATCGAGAGGATGGGGAATCAAATTGGCATTTATTTGCTATGATTATGGCGCTTAGTCTTAGTTTTACCACACACTTTTACAATTTCTTTATAGCGGCGTTTTATTGTATTGCGGTGGCGATTGCATTCTTTTTTCGCTTATTTCGAAGAGGGTATTTTGGGAGAGTGGTGATCGCCGCGCTCCTTAGTATCGTCATCAGTATACTCCCGTTAGCCATGGCAGTCGCAGGCGGGAAACCGCTTCAATATTCTCTTAGGTGGGGGATGTCCTTCATCACAGGGACCAATGACCAGTCAGACGAACCAGAAGAACTCGAGGAAACAGAACCCGCACAAGAAGGGAATTCTTCGGAAGAAGTAGAGTATGAGGAACAAACGATTGTAAGATCGACGCTTTCTGCCAGACTTTTCTCTATCTTGGAGGGAATTGTCAATGGAACACAGTTTATCATCGATCAAAATATCTTCAATACGCACCAGAAAATATTGATACCCGCGTGTTATCTCGCGATTGCGCTTTTGTTGATTTTGGGTCTGTTGTTTTGGTTGATTCGAAGGATTGAGTATGGTGCTATGATCTTGAGTGGTGCGATATCCCAGTTGTTATTGATCTTTTTAATGATCAGCGGATTACTGGGTTTTCCCGAATTGATGGGGACAGAACGGTCAAGGGTTTATTTTTGTTATGGACTTGTGGTATTATGGGGTTTGAGTGCGGATGGCGTGTTGTATCTGTTGTTGGGATTTCGCAAGATCAAGTGGTTGATGAACACCCTTTCGCTCATATGCTTGCTTGGGATTACCGGTTTTTTTTATCGGGAGGGAATGCTCAGATGGCAGTACTTGACAGGCAACATCTGGCAAAGTAATGGTGCGGTCACGTGCCTCACCAATATTATTCATGATAATGAAGATCATACATGGACGATCTGTTCGGCAAATGACGAGACACAGATGGTACACGGACACGGTTACCATGTAGAGACGATTGATTTTTTATATGAGATGGAAGAAGATGGCGAAAGCAAACCGATTCCTACGCCGCTTATTTATTTCTTTGTGGAAAAGATCCCTTTGAATTATAATGTGTTGTATGAAGGGAGCGGACAGAAAGTCGCGCGAGTTGGTGCGGATCAAGAACTACCGGAGAATAATGGGCTTGCTCCCTACCAAGGGGAGAATCGTTGGATCGTAATGTCCAAAATGTACTATTGGGCGGAAGAGTTTCGGCGTAGATTTCCGGATGTATTTACCGTATACTACGAAACAGATAATTTTATTTGTTATGCTGCTCGGCAAAATATCGCCAGATTGTATAACTTCGCTATCGATTATTGAGGTTTGAGGATGATCAACCGCAGGAATTTCATGGTTATTACTGTCATGATGTTGGTGCTACTCTTTCTATTCCAATTTTCCAGTATTATGCGGGAAGTGGGGAACGAGTATGGAACCAACCATTATGATGTGCAAACCAGAAGCCCCTATACCGCAAGTGAGAGTGTGACGAAACCCGGATGGACGCCGCAAGGAGTTTCCGAAGAGGTGGGCAGTGAGCGTTTACAAGGGCAAGAATATGCTGTTTTTTGCGGAGATTTGGATAATACAGCGATCGGTCATTCGGCGCGTGAATGGGCAGTCTATGCGAAGATCCCTATCATAGAAGTGACGTCTCTTCCTGTTTTTGCAGAGCAAGACCCACTTCCTTATGTGATTTTGATAGATTCCTTTGCAGTTGATTTTGATACAGATATAGAAACATTGGAACAATATACGCAACTAGGGATTCATTTACTATTTTGTAATATTCCTTCTTATGACGAGATTGTTACCAATCGTTCTTTACGGGAGTTGTTTGGAATCAGAACTTGTCTTTCGGAAAGCATCACCCTGGTGGGGCACCGTTTGTTTGGCGGCTTCTTATTGGGGGGAGAGGTTTATTATGAGACACAAGATCCGGAGGAATGGGAGGAACGACAGGATCTGGATGTTGAAGTACCGTGGTATCGTATGGGTAGTGGTGTAGAAACGTATATGGTTGGGATGGTCGAAGAATCTCTCTTACGACGCGCCGCGAATGGAGCAACCGATACCACAGTGACGAACGGCTACTTGCCCGCCATCTTATGGATGCACAGTATCAAGGATTCGCGTGTTTTTTGCGTAAACGCGGACTTTTTGGAGACAGCAGCAGGACCCGGTATCATCAAAGCGATGATCACACAGACGAAATCTTATGATCTATATCCGGTGGTAAACGCGCAAAATACTGTGATCGTGAATTTCCCTTGGCTTGCGAATGAAGAAAACACGATTTTACGACAAATTTATGGTCGTTCACAATCAGAAGTATTAAGAGATATCATTTGGCCGGGGATGATGGCCATCGCTGAAAATAACGGTGTGATTCCGACGTGTCTCTTGATGACGCAGTTTCATTATGCGGAACACATCACACCAAACGGAGAAGACTTTATCTCCTATATGAAACTTTTGGGAGAGGAACAGGCGGAAACGGGCAGATCGCTTTCCCGCGAAAGCGCTTACAAGGCAGCGGACAAGATCATCAGAGACGAGGCGTTTTTGGAGGAGTGGCTTCCGGATTATGCATTTCTTTCTTTTGCACCGGGTAATATGACTGAGCAAGACTGGCAGGAGATCCAAAGATGGGGGTTGCTTGCGGATGTGCGGACATTGGTATTGCCTCCCGGTGGAACGCAGAAGATCATCGCTTACGACTCTGAAACCATTACCGCGCAAAGTTCCATCA
>JAISHZ010000367.1 GCA_031262285.1 Lachnospiraceae bacterium
CTTTGACTGCCAAATGCTTTTCGTACCATTCGATTGATTTTGCTGGGAAGCATGGCACAAAGAAAGATCAAAGGGTTGAATGCACGCCACAGAGAGATCTTTCGTCCTCCGGCTGCAGCAATCGCGGCGATCATATTCGAAGTCGAGACGATTTGTGCGTTTTGCGGATAAAACGTTCCACCGATTCCCTTTCGTATCAATATCTTTAAAAATTCCGCTAGGTTTTCGATATAAATCATACTTCTTTGGTTCTGAAATTTCGGAAAGATGCTTACTTTTGCAGCAAGGCGCTCCAATGTTTGATAATTCCCTTTACAACCATATCCATATACAAACGGCGAGCGCACTCGTGCAATCTGCATTTTCGGTTGATTGGGATGGTTGTTTGCGTATTCATCTACCATCTTTATAAGCTGCTTCTCCGCTTGGAGCTTGCTTTTTCCATAAAAATTCATGGGATTCGGTGTGGTCTGCGCGGTGATGGGCACAGCTTTTTTCCCAAAAACGCTTTCTCCGTAGATAATGATGCTACTCATATAGATAAATTGGGAAACACCTTGTTCCTGCGCTTTTTTTGCCAATTCCAATGCAAGATCACAATTCACCCGGTAATACTCTTGGATCGTTTGCGTATCTGCTCCTTGCGTGTCTACATGAGCAATCCCAACGGGATGAAATATGCAGTCGTACGACGATAAATCTACTGTTCGCCATTGCTGTCCTCTCATGGACAGCTTGTCCACGTAAAACTGCTCCGGAGTGTGTTGCAAATGCTGTTGCAGCGCATTGCCAATATAGCTGTTCTCACCGGTGATTAATACTCGAATGGTACCTTCCGGCTCCTTCGCCATCATTCGGTTTCCTTTCTTTCTATGTTCGTGGAAGAGGTGTTTTCCGTCCCTGTGCCTTCTACAACCCCATCCCCACGTAAGACTTTGAGAAAAGTTCCGAAAAAACACCGCAAGTCCATGCGAATCCCCATTTTCTGAACATATTCACCGTCGAGTTTCGCTTTTACGGGGATCTCCAGTTCATCTCTGCCATTGATTTGCGCCCAACCGGTCAGTCCCGGTCTGACTCCATTTGCGCCATATCGCTCCCTTTCCGCGATCAGATCCTCTTGATTCCACAACGCCGGTCTTGGACCTACGATCGACATATCTCCTTTGATGATATTCCATACTTGGGGCAACTCATCCAGACTGGTTTTACGCAAGAATTTCCCAACGCTCGTAATATAAGCCTGCGGATTGGTCAGTAAATGTGTCGGTACATCCTTAGGGGTGTCGATCCGCATGGTACGGAATTTGTAAATTTGAAAAAAAGTTTGGTGAATGCCGACTCTCTTTTGACGGAAGAAAATCGGACCTTTTGAATTAAGCTTAATTGCCGTAATGATGATGAGAAATATCGGAACACATAGGATGGTTCCCAATAAGGTAAATATCAAGTCCATGGCTCTCTTTATTGTTGGATACATCTTGACCTCCCTTTTTTGAGTTTGTATCGCTCTGCTCACTACGATTCACGCGTTCCTCTATCCGGGAGAAACGTTACTTTCCGGAGGAACCGTACAGGGTTTTGGGAGTTTTGTGCGGTCCAGTGTATCGATAAGCTTAAAATGTAACTCGCTAACGTGAGGTTTTGCTTCTACCGGGTTCGTTCATAATGATAAGTGGACACAATCTCCTGTAACACCGCTCGAATCTGTTCCGACTCTTCAACGGAAACCTTCTTTAACACTTCCAATTGATTCGCAAATGTCTCATGATGAAATTCCGGTGGTTTGTCGATAAAAATCAATTCATTTGGTGTCTCTTTCAATCCTTCTTCTTTCATTAACAATTCTTCATACATTTTTTCGCCGGGGCGAAGTCCGATATATTCAATTTTAATATCTTCATTTACCCGATACCCGGAAAGTTGAATTAATGTCGTCGCCAAATCCAAAATTTTCATTGGTTTTCCCATATCCAAAACGAATATTTCCCCTTTTTGGGCATATGCGCCTGCCTGTAACACCAAGGAAACCGCTTCCGGAATGGTCATAAAATACCGAATGATATCCGGGTGCGTAACGGTCACAGGACCGCCGCTCTCGATCTGTTTTTTGAATAAGGGGATCACACTGCCATTACTACCAAGTACATTCCCAAAGCGTACTGCCACAAAAATCGTTTGCGATTTTCGATTCATATCTTGGATGATCATTTCGCAAATACGTTTCGTTGCACCCATCACATTCGTCGGATTGACCGCTTTATCCGTAGAAATCAATACAAATCGCTCTGCCTTGTATTTATGTGCAGCCATCGCACATTTATAAGTACCAAAGACATTGTTTTTCACAGCTTCATTGGGGCTGTCCTCCATCAATGGTACGTGTTTGTGCGCTGCCGCATGATAGACGATATGGGGACGATATGTCCGAAAAATCTCATCGATTCGTTTGGTATTGCGCACAGACGCAATTAACGTCACAATGTTTTGCTGCGGAAAATCGGAAAGTAATTCTTGTTGTATTTCATATAAATTATTCTCATATATATCCACCAGAATGAGCTGTTTGGGGGTGTGGGACGATATCTGTCTGCACAACTCGCTCCCGATGGAACCTCCCGCACCCGTGACAAGCACTGTTTTGCCGCTGACATAATCCATGATTTCGTCTACGTTCACTTGAATCGGATCTCGGCCAAGTAAGTCTTCGATTTGGACTTCTCTTAATTTGGTGACATTGACTTCCCCATTGATGATCTGGTACATTCCGGGTAAAATCCGTAACCGACAATGCGTTTCTTTGCAAATCTCAAGGATGGGTTGTAATGTCGAGCGACTTGCGGAGGGAATGGCGATAATGATCTCATCGATATCATATTGTTTGGCACATTCAACGATTCGTTCGCGTCCCCCCACGATGGGAACGCCGCGTAGGTATTTACCTTGACAGCCTAGGTTGTCATCAATCGCACACGCAACGTGCATTTTTAGATAATGGCTGCTTTCAATTTCTTTCATAATTGCATTGCCGGCCGCACCTGCACCGACGATCATACAGGTCAATCTTTTTTCTTTACCAAATACATCCATACGACGATTCTGAAGAACGCGCAGGATTCGATAACCAAATCGAGTGGCGATCGTAAAAAGCAATAAGAAAAATCCGTAGAAAAATGGAAAACTGTATGGCACTCTCTCTCCCAAAATCATAAACAAAATCGGCTGTATCGCAGCACAAATCAAAACAGCAAAGGCATTATTGACCAGTTCTGTTTCAGAAGCATATCGCCATACGCTGTTGTACAAGCGAAATAATCGAAACATCACAAGCATTAGGATAGCATTGCAAATATATGCCTCCAAAACCGCATACAAAAATGCTTTGTCAATCTCCATAAATTGAAAGTCATAACGGACATACAACGGAAGTATGGAAGAAAGAAATACAGCGAATAAATCACAAAAAACCAGTAGCATAATACGTGTTATCGGTATCTGTAAGAAGCCGACTCTTATTTCTTTCCATTTTTTGATACTCTGATAACCTTTCATCTGTATCCTTTCCGGTTCCAATTTACAGTTCTTTTCTTTATGATGCTTTGCGATCATTTTGACAATCG
The DNA here is from genome assembly GCA_031262285.1 of Lachnospiraceae bacterium. The sequence continues at coordinate 3,621 of JAISHZ010000367.1, forward strand.
TATTATTCTGTGTAGGAGTCGTACCAATTTAGGCGCAAGTACAAAAGCGCTCATATAACACTTGTTTTTTATTGTTAAATGTCGATTCGTCAAACCGGTAAACCAATGGTATCGTAACCAACGTTTATTTTTCACATACTGTTCATTGTCCTTGTTCATAAGCGCTATCGGAATATGGAGAAAATACTCCAACCTTTGATAAACGCCAAATCTGAGCGCCGCTTTTCGCTGTCTTGGGTATTTCGTCGCAACATATTGCGCAACCCAATCGGCATTCTCTACCCCATCTTGATATACTCGCGAAAATTCTTGATTTGTCTTTTTTCTCGTATTGCTATCCGCTCGATAGTTTACATGGTAAGTCTGTTTGGGAAGTAAGAGGATTGCATCGATTTGTGTTAGAATTTCCACTAACAAACGAAAATCTTCGTTTAGCGCTCCTTCTAAAAAATGTTTTCCCATCAGTATATCACGAGTGAACAATTTCGTGCAAAAAGAACAATCCCCTTTGTGTAAAAGTAGTTCATTCAAAAAAAATTCCGCTGATATCATGGTGATGTCTTTGGGTGGAGTACAAATATCGGGAAGACGCTCTCCTTGTACTGTTTCTTCAAAGCGACCGATTTGTGCTACTTTAACGCCATCCCTTTGGGTCGCTTGAAAGAGTAGCTCGTAGTGATCGGACTCCACGTAGTCATCTGCGTCTACGAAACCGATATAAGCGCCCTTTGCTCGAGATAAGCCTTCATTTCTTGCGTGAGAAGGACCTGCATTCTTTTCATGAACTACATGGATGCGAGAGTCTGTTTGGGCCAAAGTCTCACAAATGTCTTGGCTCCCATCTGTAGAACCGTCGTCAATCAGAAGGATCTCAAGGAAGGAATATGTCTGCTGGGTAAGCGATCGAACACAGCGTTCCAAATAAGGTTCCACATTATATACCGGAACGATAATACTGATCAATGGATTACGGTTTACTACTGGTTTCATTTTCGCTTTTCCTTTGTTAAATATCGATACATTCTACGTTCCGCTATCACCGGAGCGATGCTGCATGGTGTGGTCTTACTTTTTGTTGTTTTGGTATCGGTCACGCAATCACCGGACAGCAGACCCTTCTCAACCAATAAATCCACCAAATTACCCGCAGCATTCTGTGCATTCCACTCTGTCGTAATGGTTTCATAGGCAGCTGCTCCCAGAGTCTCCCTAAGCGTCTGATCATCCAGTAATCGTTTTACTTTCTGAAACAAATCCTGTGGGTGTCCGTGATGATATACCAATCCGTTTATTTCATGTCGGATTAAATAAGGTGTCGCACCCATTAAATGACTTGCTACCACCGCACAGCCGCTGTTCATCGCTTCATTGATCACGGCTCCCCATCCTTCCAGGCGATCGCTGGTCGCCAAAAAGATATCTGCCTGCTCCATCTGCCGCCGCACTTCCTCAGGACTTAGCACTCCTAAAAAATCGACATACGAGGTAAGGTTCTGCTCACGAACCATTTCTTGAATCTGCAAAAGCTCAGCTCCTCCCCCAATCATCTTCATTTGAAAGGAATACCCTTTCATGACCAAGTATTGTGCACATCGAATTGCCAGTTCCGGATGTTTTAATTTTAAGAATCGACCAACCCATAGTATAACCGGTACTTGATGCTTCTTTTTTGTAAAATGTGTAAAGTTGGATTCTTCCTTGTCTGTATCAAAACAAGTCTCGGGAAAATAACCCCATCGATACATCTTGTTTGGATATGCTCTGATAATATGAAAGTCACTTGGTACATAGCCTCCTGCGCATAGTAGCAGTACATTTTTCTTTCGATAACGTGTGTGATCTTTGTATTTCCGTAGTAGTCCTCTGGGGGTTATGCATTTCCATTGACCTTCTTTGTAAATTCTTTCACTGATTCTTACCACACTTTTCCCATTGCGTAAGCGAGATTGCAAAACCCTTTCATCCTCACATCCACCAAACAAAACCACTTCGCTTTCTTCAATGAGTGCTTGACTTCTTTCCGGTTCTTGATAAACCAACACCAAGTAAGATGGAAATTCTTCTTTCCATCCGCTTTGTAATCGTTCTTGTTCCATGGGCATCATTTGCAGAAATGCAAAACTACCCTTTAATAAATGAACCATCTCTTCGCAAAAAGGGATTTGATGATGATTGAGATAATTTGAAACAAAGATCACTTGCATGATTCATCCTTTCAACAGGTTCTTGCTATTCGGAAGAACTCTCTATGATCGTATCTTACATTTTACTGCTTTTTGGAAAAACTCCTAATGATCGTATCTTAAATTTTATTGCTTTTTGGAGGAACTCCCTATGATCGTATCATAAATCTCTACTGCTTTATGATAATTTACTTCCGGGTCATGTGTTATTTGAGCATGAATTTTGGCGTGTTCGCAATATAACGATTGTTTTTCTTCGTCAGACCACATCTGAGTGATTGCGTTGATGATTCGATCCGTCTGTACTTGTAGGTGATCGTCCTTTCCGCAATCTTCCTTGCTCTCTTCGCTCTCAGGTAGTAAATAGTTCGAAAACTCACTTTTACGTGTCTGTTTCAGCATCTGATAAAAAGGAATCTGATCACTTCGAAACCCTTCATAACAAATTCCGTCCTTGTCTTTCCAAAAGAGTGACGGTATCCCTCCCACATCTGCGCAAACACAAGGTACGCCAAGCATCATGGCTTCACCTAAGGAATTGGGCGAGTTCTCCAAAGAAGAACAGCAAAGGTACAAACCACACTGTAAATATTGTTTTTTCATCTGCTCCGCGTTTAATACTCCCGCAAAAGTGACTGCGTTCTCAATATGTCCCTCTATCAGCAATCGTCTTAGATATTTCCCATATGCGGAAATCTTACACTTATCCTTCCATGTTGAATAACGCGTCAAATCGCTGCCTGCGACGACCACTTCAGCTTGCGGAAATCTCTTTCGTATTTGCGGTAACGCGTGTAATATATAATGTAATCCTTTCAGTGGATAATTCCCTTGACTGATAAAGATCCGAAAGGGGTGGTAGTCAGGATCCGGCCAAGAACCGGTATAGAAATTCGGACGCAGCGTCTCGTTCATCGAGTGATAGTTGACATTCGAGTGACAAGTCTTTGCATAATGCTTGTCAAAATCAGTCCTTCCCGTAACATGATGAGCCAAGCGCAAAGCTTCTCTTTCATATTTCCCGCGCAACTCAAATTTGCGTTGTTGCATCCGTATCGTATCTTGTCGGATCACATCACGAAAGGTCACGCTACTGCTTACTTTTGGCGATAAATCAGCAAAGTAAGCAGCAGCGCATAGACCAATCAACCCTTGAATCCCAATTAACAATTTGGCAGGATCGTCAAGTGCACGAGCAAGCGCCAATGTATGCGGATATTCGGTTCCAAAACAATGAACAACATCCGGTTGAACTAGCTCGATGATTTTGGCAAGACGTCCTTCCAGTCTCTTGTCGTATCGTTCCGGATGAGAAGTATCTTCTTGAAATTCATACAAAATAACCTTCGCAGGTTCCGTTCGTACCAAAATCGGACGACTTTTCTTTTTCTTTAGGACAGGATATGCCACATGAAGCTCAAACTCTTTTCTATGATCTTTTTGCAATAGTGCAATCCCCAAGCCCGTCAGCCACCCTTCTTTGACAGCTTCTGATCCCTTCTTTGGTATATTTTTCTGCAAAAAGGCAGGCAACATATTACATATCCATAATATTTTCAATGTGTCGTTCCCTTTCTGTATAATAGTTTCTTCTTTAGTTGCTCATATCCTTTTGAAAAACGACGACTCTTTGCTAATTTCGTTCGTAAAGAAGAGAATGAAATTCGCAAAAGGAATCGATACCAGTCACATTGACTTTTATCCATGTATTTCCTCGTGATCATTCTATGTTCTTTTTTGTCTCTTTCCCGATTAAATTTTGATTCTGAAAATCCGCCCCCCTCATAGGAAGCGATCGTCATATTCAGATACACCATCTGTGTATCACCGAGATAATAACACCACAAAAAAAGTTCATAATCCGCGCGGATACGATATTCCGGTAAAAACTGCCGTGCCAAAAAGAGTTTTGTTTCAAAAAAACAGGATTGGTGACAGGGTACATTGCGATAGCATGTGAATTCTGTAATCTTAGGATCTGCATACTGTACAGTTCCGCTTTCTTCTTTAAAAGTATCTCCATAAAACACAAACGGCATTCTTCGATCTTTATTTGCCATCTCAAACTGATTGATTTCATTGGCTGCCTTCTCCAACACTTGATCCGACAAAAAAGTATCACCGCAATTGAGAAAGAGTACATATCGTTCTTTTGCTTCCGATAATGCTTGATTCATAGCGTCATAAATTCCGTCGTCTTGTCGCTGCTGTGGCAGAAATCGTTTATCCGTTCCATACAGCTTGAGCATACGCTCATATGAACCATCCGTTGACCCGCCGTCTTTCAAAACGACGTAAAAATTGGTAAATGTTTGCTCGAAAATGCTTTTTAACGTTTTGTCCACTTTGTTTCCTGCATTTAAGGAAACCACGATGATGTTGAATGTAATTTTCATTTGCCTCCCTGTCCCCTTTCGCGATACATTCTCCTACTGTTATTGAAAGATCCAATTTCTGTAAGGTAACAATCGAATCTCTTGTGCGTACGACTGCTTCAAAAAGAGTGCAAAATATCCCAAAAAGGCAATGCTTATGCAAACGATTGCGATCGTACGAAACCATACCTTTTTGCTTTTCCACAGCAATGAAGGAAGTAAAAAAATCTGTGAGATACTCATATAGTACCCAATTCTGGATATCTCCGGAATAAAAGTAGCACATGTATATAAAATCAATGCTCCCACATTCAAAAAGAAGTAAAATCGTAACGCAATACAGTCCTTGTCCGTATCGCGGAGAATAAGCTGATCACGATAACAAATCAACCCAAGGATTACACTCCCTGCGCATTTCGCCACATTTACCCATGATATTCTAGCGACATCAAAGGAAGATCCTTCATAAAATGGGTAAATCAAAAAGATCGCTTTCCGATACAAATCAACTCCAAAGAGCAAACTACACACGACGATCCCCAGGAGGACCGCATGACGAATCCGTAGTCGGTGGCTCGCTGCTTGATGTGCCAAAAGATAGATCGGTATTACAATGAGAACACTTCTGTGAAATGCTGCGGCAAATATGATGTACAAGACAAATCGAAAGTAGTTTCCTTGTAATACCGCAGTTATTGCAGCTATCGCAATCGCCAACGCAAAGTAGTAACGCACGTTATTCAACCCGGAAAAATAGAACCCTGCTGTAAAGAATAAAAACAAAGACCCGGCGTACCATTTACTCTGCTCTCGAATTGCTTTCAAAGAGAAATAAACGGTTAAAATCGAAAAGAAACCAAATATCGGTAAATAGGCACGGTAACCGAACCATTTTTGTAACCACCACGCGACAAAATTGAATCCAAACTCCGAAGAGACATAACGCCCCTGCGCGATCAATTCAAAATTGGCGGTATAGACCCAATAATCATTCCCCACTGCAATGCGACAAACGCTCACTCCTGCCATCAACAGATAGATTCCGATTTGTAAGATCTGATCCCATGTTCTCTGTCTCGTCCACTCGTTTGTGTACGCCAAGCGCACTTCTCTCTCTTTCGAGACGAAGATCGCCAACCCTACACAGATAAACGTCAAACTAATATACACCCACGCGCTAGTTTCCATACTCCCCTCCCGCGCCTTCGGCGCGCTTCTTATCAGGAACCGTGAAAGCCGCTTTTGCTTTCACCTGTGCTCCCCTCCCGCGCCTTTGGCGCGTATTCCTTCTCTCATCCACCGAAAGGCTTGTCTGCGGGTTACTTGCGTACACATTTTTTTACCATGAGCGATTATGAATCGTAGGGCAAACAGATCGGCGAGCAGTCCATACAAAAAGTGATACAAAACACCTCTATCATAAAAAAATCGACGGTGATATCCGGTAAACCAAGATGATTCCCCAAAAGCTTCTTCTCTCCCTATTAAAATAGGGGAAGTGCGTACAATACAGCGTTTCTTTAACAACTCGCGCAAAAACAGACTATCCTCCCCATTACTAAAGAGAGCTCCTCCACCAAATAACAGAGAAAAAAAGACGCCTGTATTGAAAACTTGATTGATGCGAACAGCGAAGCTGTATGTAGGATAACGTCCGCAATTAAACCAATATACCCTTTTATATCCATCGTTTTGATAAGTCTTACGTTCTTCACAGACGGTGAGTTGAAATAAAAACAAATCTGACTTGGGAAATCGCTCAAATTCTTTGATAATCTTATCTGAATATCCCTCTTCATAAACGATATCTTGATCAGCGAATAGACAAATCTCCGCGCTCGCTCGAAGAATCGCTTCATTTCGATTCCGCCCCACACCTCTGTGGGTAAAGGAGAACATTTCGATCTTAGCACCGTGGCATTCGTACTCTTCATAATCCAATCTGTCACATTGATTAATCACGATCGCATCGGTTTGTAGATTCATCTGCTTCGCCAATGCGGGCAATCCCCCTCTTGGCACGTGCATCGCGGCAACCAACACCTGAACTCTCATGCCTACACTCCTCTATATTTCTTGATCAATCGTTCGTCCGCGTTCCATAAAAATGCATACACTTTTGAGCAATGATGAAATCGCATATAGTCCAAAGCGTACCGTACTCTTCTACCTTGATTCTTCCCTGCCGGTACGATTAAAACAATCGCGTCCGCCTCTCGTAATCGGCGTATCGCTGTCACATCCAATAGGAGTGGTGCCACTACCTCCCATTCGCGAACGCTTGGAATGTGTGTTTCTTGCCAAATAGTATCCCGAATATGTTGTGTTTCCTGCGATACCTGTGATATCTGCGATACCTGCGATACCTGCGATACCTGCGATATCTGCGATACCTGCGATATCTTGGATGTTATCTTGGATGTTATCATGGATGTGATCATGATATTTGCGGCGGATCCCAATGCAAAATCGATATTTTCTCCTAACGCCTTTGAAGCAATGGTTCCGATACAAGGCAATCCATACCGCGTCTCTAAAGTCTGCGGAAGCCAAATCGCGTCAGAAGCCCACTCTCTGAAAATCAAAAACAAAAGAACAATGACGACGGACAAAATTACACCCATAGACAATGCAGGTAATAATGAAAACTGAGGTGTTATTTTGATTGCGTTTTGCGCAGAATCGATGACACGGATCGAATGAATTTCTTTTTGCTGCTCTCCGAAAGCAATCAAGGTATCTTCGAGTGCTGTCGCTATGTTTAGTGCCACACTCGGATCAGCATATGTACAAGTGGTCTTCACTACTCTAAGATCCGATGGTATCTCTGCGAATAGACTCTTTTTGAGCGCTTCTTGCTCTATGAAACCAAGAGATTGTGACCGAGCCGTGATTTCCTCCAAAAATTCCTTCGATTGTAACCACATATTCCAAGTATAATGATTGATATAGGTATAGTATTCGCCAATATTTCTTGGATCCTGCTCATATTCTACATAAAACGTAGACACCGCTTGGTATCCGGATGGCGTACTCAATACCGCGAACCCCGCGATGATCCCAATCACCAACAACGTCCCAACGATAATCCCTATGAAAGCGACTTTCCATTTCATCAACAAGCGAAGGAGAAGTAACTCCTTATCGATACGTAGGGAAAGTGCCGGTCTGTTCTCCTCTTTTTGATATCCTTGTTCGTCGTGTGTTTGCGGTTTGATCTCGTCCGTCTTATTGATCATGCTTTGTATTTGTTTCCTCCACTACATCCGTTCTGTGATATTCTTTTTTAAATGCAGTGACTTGCTGTGTCTCCACACCTTCCGTACTATCCGGCCAAAAAACAATTTTTAAAGTCAATAACATTAATTTCACATCCAACCACAGAGAATAGTTTTCTATATAATGTAAATCAAGTTTTAGCTTGTCGTAGGGATACGTATTGTATTTCCCATAGACTTGGGCGTAGCCTGCCAAGCCTGCCTTCACTTTCATGCGATATGCAAATTCCGGCATAATCTCAACATACTGCGCGATAATCTCCGGGCGTTCTGGGCGCGGTCCGATAAAAGACATCTCACCTTTGAAAATATTGATCATTTGCGGCAATTCATCAATCCGTACCTTGCGTATGAAACGACCGATCGGCGTAATGCGTTGATCATTTTTCATCGAAAGTCTGGCGATCCCATACTTTTCCGCATCCAACCGCATACTTCGGAATTTTATGATCAAAAACTCTTTTTGGTCTCTCGTACAACGAATCTGTTTATAGAAAACTGGACCGCCATCTGAGAGTTTGATGCATATGGCCGTGATCAACATGAATGGCGATGTGAGGATGAGAATCAGTAGAGACAGTACGATATCCATGAATCGTTTCACAAAACGTTGCTCCATGGATAATCGATACTCTCGCGTTAACAAGATCGGCGTATCAAAGAGATGCAATTCCTCTGCACCTAACAATATGACATCCGTAATCTTGGGCATGATATAAATCCGAATGGATTGCGCGTAACAAAACTTTAAAAGTTGATTTCTTTCTGCGACTGTGGTATCCCATATGACCACCGCGTCACATAAACCTTTTTGATAATCCTGTACAATTTGATTGCATATGTTATTGATCCCTTCTTTGGTATTCATCATGGAAACCACACGATATTTATCTTTTCTACTTTCGAATTTTTCACAGATAGATTCCGTAGAGCGATTCCCATGAACCAAAAATAACTTCCTATGCGGAAATAAACTTTTGTAGATTTTGGTAGAAAATATAATCCATAGGATATCCGCTGCAATCTGCCATATAGTCATTTCTAGGAAAAAACGCAAAATGAAAAGTTGATTG
>JAISHZ010000013.1 GCA_031262285.1 Lachnospiraceae bacterium
CACTACGATAATTTATAACAAAACAAACCACGTAACCTTCGTTGCATAGAAGAAACGCCAATTCCTCTCGAATCCGCTCTTCATCTTCAATAATCATGATTTTCTGCATCCGAACCTCCTAAACTACTCTCTACTCATCGCTATCCAATGATCTCCATCACTGACTCATAACAAATGCAGTATTGACGAACCGCCTCCCAAGTGTTATCTTGAGAAAACGAAACCAAACGGAGGCAACCATGAGTCACGAAGATCAAGTTTTTTTGAATCGAATCAATCAATATGCGGAGGAAGTACTCGGTGAGATCGACCCGCAAAAAGTACCGGTATCCACTCAGCTAAAAGCGCTTCGTCCTATTATGGAACAGATCTCGATAGAAAAAGGAATGACATTAGAAGACCTATTCATCTTGTATATGGATCTACAAAGCGAAGCCAAATGCGAAGCACAAAAGAAGCTAAACAACACTCTCGCTGATCTGTAAAATCACCATTCACGCACCCCATGTGCAGACTGGAGTCAACTTGAATCATTACTTTACAGACAATCCATCCCTACCACATCATATTCAAAAAATAACCTACGAATATGCGCAGAACCATTTCGTCTTTACAACAGACGCAGGACTTTTTTCCAAAGATCATATTGATCCTGCTTCTGATTTTTTGTTGCACCAACTCCCCCCTCTTTCGGGTTCCCTTCTAGATATGGGCTGTGGGTATGGTTGTATCGGTATCGTTTTGGCCAAAACCCATCCCATAAGGTTAGTACAAGCCGACATCACGCAGACGGCATGTACCTATACGCAAAAGAATTGTCAAGACAATGGTGTAGTTTCACAAGTAATATGCTCTGACGGATTCGAGAAAATCTCTGATTCCTTTCATACGATCGTGATCAATCCTCCCATACACGCCGGTAAAGCCGTCACCTACCGGATGTATGAGGATTCCTTCAACCATCTTCTCCCAAATGGCTGTCTCTACATCGTCACTTACAAAAAACACGGAGCGGAAAGTACCATTACAAAATGTCAATCTATCTTTGGAAATTGCACGATCATAAAGAAAAAAAAAGGCTGTTACGTCTTATGTTGTGTAAAAACTCCCGCTTAAGGTAAGCGGGAGTTTTGTCATTCATGCATTAACGAAATTCTCGAAGGATTCCTTGGCAGATATACTCTCTCATTTCGTCTTCTCCCCGATCTTGGGCTCTCATCAATTGAAGTCCGACTTGTTCCAATTCTTCTCGAATCGTCAAAAAGGTAATATAAGTAATGATACGAGAACAAATGGCTAAAATCATATAATCCATCGGAAAGTGTGCTTGGATTTCTCCACGTGCCATTGCTTGTTCAATCATCCCTGCGATCAATTGTATCGGACGAAAAGAGTCATTTGATTCTAATAATAGTTTGTCACGGAACAAAAGACTGATTGGCGAGGAACCCGTCAACATATTCACAAAATGTAGGAGTCCTGCCCGTGCTCTTACTTTTTCACCGATTTCTTTGAGAAGCGAATCGAGCTGTTCGGATAATGTGCTTTTGTCTTGGATGGCAATACTTAATTCTTCCATCGTTTCTTGCACAAAGAACGCCAAAGAAGACGCAATTAGGTCCTCTTTGGATGTGAAATACTCGTATGCGGTTCCCTTTCCGATTCCTGCGCGATCTGTAATCACCGATACCTTGGTCGCCGTAAGATCCACTCCCTCACAGATCAACTCCTGCATCGCTTGATATAACATTCGCACTTTTCCCGGCAATTCTGTCATCGGCTCTCTCTTTCCGCGCCTTTAGCGCGCTTCAATAAGTGCTGTGGAAGTGCATTTATTTACTTTTTATGACGTTTCTTTCTTGGGTTTGGATGGAACATATCGTAAGCGCAGGGCACCACGATCAACGTCAGTAAGGTACCATAAAGCAACCCACCAATGGTGACCACTGCCATCGGTTTTGCCATTTCCGCGCCCATGTCGCTGCTAAAGACCATGGTAGACATCGCCAAGATAGTAGTAAGCGCTGTCATCAGTACCGGACGTAGTCTGGTTCTACCCGCTTGAATGATAGCTTCTCTTTTTTCCATTCCTCGTTCGCGCAGCTGATTGATATAATCGATCAACACGATTCCATTATTTACTATGATACCCGCCAACATGACAAAGCCAATCATCGCAACGATGCTCACCGGGCTATTCGAGAAGTACAAGCCCGCAAATCCTCCCGTAAACGCCAATGGAATGGTGAACATGATAATAAACGGTGAAAGTAAGGATTGGAACTGCGCGACCATGATCAAATAGATAAAGATCACCGCCAACAAAAGCATCAGTACGACTTGCTCCATCGCATCATTAATCATCTCATTTTCACCTGCGAAGACCAACTGATACCCTTCCGGTAATGAATAAGAATCAAGCTCTTCTTGCACCTGCGTGGACACGATCCCGACATTATAACCCGGTGCAATAGTCGCCGTTACGGAAACATAGCGCGTCTGATTATCACGGCTAATGGAATTGAGCGAACGCGCGTTTGCAAACTCTGCGATATCCTCCAAAGCGATGTCAGTCGCCTGCCCATCCTCATTGGTACCGCTGATCATGATTTGCTTCACCAGATCTCTGGTTAATGTGGTATCCTCTCCGTCTTCAACGTAGATCGGATAAGATTGCTCTATTGTTTCTAAATTGGTGGAAGCAGACGCTTCTGCCAATTTGGCATAAATCTGTTGGAACACCTGTGCCACTGTCAGACCATAGCTCGATGCTTTGGTTCGGTCTACCAATATCCGCAGTTCTTCGCTGGTTTCTTCCAAACCATCCGAGACTTGATCGGTTCCTTCTACCCCCTCAATAATCTCTGCCACCTGCTCAGCGATCAACTGCAAGGTATCCAAATCACGTCCTTCGACATTGATCGCTATCCCGCTGCCTCCCATAGCAGACATATCCATGGTTTCTGTATTGACACTAATCTCAGCCGGGATGTCTGTGGTTGATTCCTTAATCAGTTCTCCGATTTCCTCATTCGAAAGCGTTTTGTCTTCCTTGGTCACTACATAGATCGTCGTGGCAGCCACATCGCCGGATCCGCCGCCTCCCCCCAAAAGGGAAAGATTCGAGCTGCTTGCCATCGCTCCGACATCCTCCACATCTTCGATCGCCATAATCCGTTCTACTACCGTATCTGTTGCTTCTCCGGTTTCTTCCAGTGTCGAACCTTCCGGCATGGTCAGACTCACCGTCAACTGCGTGGAATCCATATCCGGCATAAAGGCTGTTCCCTTACTAAATGCCAGAAGGATACTTCCTGCCAACAAGATCAACACGAGCAAGAACACCAAAGATTTCCCATGTAAAGAAACGCCCAATAGCTTCGCGTAACCGTTCACAAACGCATTGTACAGCTTTCCTTCTTTCTTTTCCTTTGTTTTGGTCAACAATGCAGATGCCATCGCCGGTACGACGGTAAGTGCGATCAACAAACTTGCCAACAAAGAGAATGCAATCGTGAGTCCCATGTCCACAAATAATTGCCTGGTGATTCCTTCCGTAAAGACGATCGGTAAGAATACGCAGACTGTAGTAAGCGTAGAGGCACCGATTGCTCCCGCCACTTCCTTGGCACCTTCAATCGCCGCTTCACGCATAGAGAATCCTTCTCCGCGAAGACGGTAGATATTCTCGATGACCACGATGGAATTGTCTACCAACATACCGATGCCTAGTGCCAATCCCGAAAGGGATATGACATTGAGCGTCACCCCCGAAAAATACATACACACTACGGCGGTCACGACACTGATGGGGATAGACACTGCCACAACCAATGTTGGTCTCCAATCCTTGAGGAATGCTAGCAATATTAAGATTGCAAGCGCACCGCCTAAGATGATGTTGTTCAGAATGGAATCCATGACAAGATCAATATAGATCCCTTGATCCATCAGCGTAATCATTTTCAAATCCGGGTTTTGCTCTCGGAGGGATTGGAATCTGACATCCAAAAGATCGGAAACTTCGCCGGTTGAATACCCGGTTTGCTTTTGCAATGTCAAGATCACGCCTACACTGCCATTTACATTGGTATAGATCT
>JAISHZ010000018.1 GCA_031262285.1 Lachnospiraceae bacterium
TACCCTATCTCAAGCGGTTTTTCCACAGGGTGTCGTTGGACGCAATCTCGATGTATTAGCCAGAATGCCGCTATGGCGTGGCATGCTCGATTACCGCCATGGAACAGGGCATGGCGTGGGTTGTATGTTAAACGTCCACGAAGGACCACAGAGCATTCGCTGGAAAGGGAGTACAGACGAAGCGCAGCGCCTGGCACAAGAGGAACCATTGTGCGAAGGAATGCTGGTCTCGAATGAACCGGGTTACTATGAACCGGGGGGGTTCGGGATACGAATAGAAAATATCCTTTTGGTAAAAACGGTCGGAGAGAGTGAATATGGTTCATACATGGGTTTTGAAACGCTGACCTATGTACCGCTAGAGAGAGAGGCGATCGATGAAGATCGGCTGACAAGAGAGCATCAACAGCTCTTTAATCTATATCAAGAGCAGGTTTACGAGCGCCTACGCCCTTTCATGACAGAAGAAGAACGGCAATGGTTGTGGGAAGTAACCAGACCGCTTGGTATGAAGATCGAATAAAGAAATGGCATGCATCTGGGAGCAGTCTGCATGAAAGAGAGAGTAAGATTGTGAAAGCTGATGCTGTTAATAATAAATAAATGAATCGACACTTTGATATAAAAGCGCGATGATTAAATAAGCAAAGAAAATCACGAAAAACGAACCCAATACGATGGCGGAAACAATAGGGTACGTTTTCTTTGAAACCGGTGGTTTGGTTCGTGATTTAGATATAAACTGAGGCGCCGGAGCTTGCGGTTGGAACGGGTAGGGATTCGCAGATTGTGCCTGTGGCTGGTACAGGTATGGATTTGCAGATTGAGTTTGTGGTTGGCTTGGCTGAGGATTATATTGTTGTACATACGGTTGGTATGGTTGATGATAAGATGACTGAGTTTGTGGCTGGTATGGTTGGGGATAAGGCACTTGAGGATGCGACTGGTTTTGGTTATCCATCGATTTTCTCCTTTTTGTGAGACGATTGGTTGATCCCATATTACCGAATGAAGCTTCGAATGTCAAGGAATAACCCTTGCCGTTTCGAAAAAAAGCTTGCGCAGATTTCTATCCTGCTATAGAATAAGGAAGTTGATTCGAGCGTGAAACAAAGCAAAAGTTTTGAAACGCATGTGAGATCAATCTGGAAGCGTATCGAAGTGGTCATAACGGGCCTGACTCGAAATCAGGTAGCCTTCACGGGCTCGTGGGTTCGAATCCCACCGCTTCCGTTGAAAAAAACTTGGATACTCTGAGTGAGTACCGCTTACCGAAAGACCTTTTACATCCCGATCGATACGGTGAGCTATTTTATCTGCCGCGAGTTTAACGTTCGCGAAGAGTGGCTTCGCGCGAGATCGATGTCGGCGACATCGGTATTTTTTGTGTCTCCGGGGAAACCTATGTGAAAGAGCTAGGTGACGGTGAACTAATATCACTAAATAAAAAAATGGATAGCAGCAAGGACGCAAGAATTAAATACAAGAAAATTCTAGAATACATCGGACAATTGCAAACATATGGCGTTTCTATCGGAGCGTCTGCAATAAAACACATTAAAAATTCAGATCTTTGGGAATTGCGTCCTATCAAGGACAGAATCTTTTTTGCCTATTGGAAGGATAATATATTTGTGCTTCTTTCGTGCTTTGAAAAGAAGACACAAAAGACTCCACCAAGAGAGATAGAGCGTGCAGAACGTAAGTTCAGCGATTTTGTAGAAAGGTATGGTAGATGATATGAGCATGGTTATCAACGGAGAATCTTTTACAACTTTTAGTGATATTTGGGAATCGTCTAATCTAACACAACCAGAGAAAGACGAGATACAATTCAAGATCGATCTTGTCGGAAAGATTTTGGATGCGAGAAAACAAAAAGGAATATCCCAAAAAAAATTGGCGGAGATGTCTGGCTTAAAACAACCGGCAATCGCTAAGCTTGAAGGCATGCAAGCGACACCTCAGATGGATACATTGTTTAGAGTATTGAAACCATTGGGATACACTCTCGCCATAGTCCCTGATAATCAAGACACTGAATTGAGTCAGGATGAAATCGATGCTTTCCAAAGAGCAAAAGAAGAAATTGCTCGCGGAGAAGTGTTTACGCATGACGAGGTTTGGGGTGCGTGATCGGGGAAGTTGGAGAAAGAAGCGTAGAAACAACATGAGGAGGTCGAAATGCCATCAATATCAATGTTTTTGGGAATAACTATCTAAATGTATAACAATGGAGAACACAATCCTCCTCACTTTCACGCTAAGTATCAAGGATACAGCGCAACATTCAATCTGGATGGCGAAATCACCGAAGGCGAGATGCCGAGGCGACAGATCAAGTTTATCGCCGCTTGGGCAGAACTCCACAAAGAAGAACTCCTTGCTGATTGGGATCTTGCAATCAATGAAGAGCCTCTTTACAAGATTGATCCGTTACGATAAGTAAAGATTTTTGAAAGGAGATCAATTTTGAATATTTACTATGATGAAAGCATTGATGACTATGTGTATAGTCACGGAATACCCGAATGGAGAATCACGGATGTTCAAGCACAACCCGACTATACACTTCTATTGACTTTCGTGGGAGGGGAAAAGCGTTTGTATAATGCGCTACCCCTTCTTGAGAAAAGCATATACTCTCCGCTTAAAAATCTAGCTTTAATTTTGAGTGCAAAAGTCGATGGTGACTCTGTTGCATGGAGTGATGAAATCGACATAGCGCCGGAGCATCTCTATGAGTGCAGTCAATCGCTCGCAGCGGTGGGCGAGGGCTGAAATTACCTGTTGTAAAATCATGAATCATGGCGTATATTAACGTTGTAACGAGTGTTACACTAATAACGCCTTGGAAAGTAAGCCTCCCACGATCAGGAGAAGCGCCGAATCCCACCGCTTCCGTTAATCAAAAAGCGTGCCGCTTTATCGGACACGCTGTAAGTGTAGATATGAGTCGTTTGGTTAATCCTCCCCGCGGCCGTCTGCATGGGCAAAGTAGAAGGTGCTTCCCATGTAGGGACTGTCAGATGAAAAAGTGTTAACCGGGGATAAATCATCAATAACAAGGTCCTTGCCGCCATCCATCGTGTAATAAACATCTGAAGCGAAGTTTTCTGTATATGTCCGCCATAAGCTATCCATCATAAACCAACGAATAGCACACACACCATCATTCATGGACTGGCGATTCACCACATATTGTGTTATAGTCCTTATGCAATGTTCTAGAAAACGACCGAACCTCATCAAGTTTCAATGCGTAAAAGTGGCGCAAGAAGGGAGCAAATATGAACTTTAGAATCGAATCACAGATGCAATTTCCATTGGCAACGATTTCTATGCAAGGCGGAGAGGGGTGTCGTATTTCTAGCGGTAGCATGGTGTACCGCTCCGACGGGGTA
>JAISHZ010000030.1 GCA_031262285.1 Lachnospiraceae bacterium
CGAACGGTCTTAATACCCATCGCTTCTGCGACTTGACAAGCATAAAACTCGCTGTATGGCTCGTTCCCTGTGTTTGCGGCTCCGCTCGAACCACCTTTGTAAAGATAAATACCTTCATGCTCTATGAAGCGCCATGCCTTTGGAAGCATTCCGTTCGTGGTCAGTTCCGGAGAAGTGGTAAAGGCTTTTTGGCTTGTACCTTGTCCGGTATAGGCTACGAGAGAAAGAATTTCCGAAAAGCGATTTTCATAAAGGTTATATTGCTTATAAGAGCCTTGAAAACCGATGGGAACCACCCAATAGCTGTCATTGAGCGACAATCCCTTGCAAATGTCAATAATACCTTTTGTATTACCAACAGAAAGTCCAAGTGATTTTAATATTTCGTCAACGAAAGTACGATTTTTCGGAATCACACGTCTATGTATCCATTTCAATACACCCTCGTTTGTAAGTGGCATATCCAAAGGAAATATCCTATCGTTTTCATTGTTAACTTTTGTGATGTATGCGGTTAAGCCCTCGATACCCTTTTCTTCCAGTGTAAAGGTGAACAGAGGTTCATTATACAGTCTTAACTCATAATCACCCGTTCGTGCATCCGCTGCTCTTGGACTCATTTCCACCTGTTTGATTGTAGCGGTATTTTTAATTTCGGACATAAGAAGCCTCCTACATGAAAAACTATCTTTGTATTGATACCGTACCTTATATGGCAACATTATTCAAGAGGTTTTCATAACTTTTATTTTGCTAGTCTTAGCGTAACGATAGAATTTCATTGAATAGCTTCATATGCCGCCTGTATCATGAATCCCGGATTTCAGAAAAAAACAATTTCAGAAAAAAACATTGCTTTATTTCGCAAAATGATCTAAAATGTTGCACATGGAATCACCCTTCCGTATGAATGCTTTTGGTACTAGATACCGTATAAACGCTTACGAGCATGTGCATCTACGAAAGGGTGATTCTTTTTTATTCGCTTTTGAGTCCTTTTTTATGATATACCGCCATAAACACAACCGTCAAAATCACGATATTCACTCCTATTACCAAAAAAGGTTTCACCGCGTCAGCAGATGTATCATTCACCAGGATACTCACCTGTTGGGAAAATAACACACCGGCTACTTTATGAATGGTAGTATTAAACTGCGCAAGCATCGGTGTAAAGGCAAGTACCATAAAGATAGGAATCCCCAGCGCGGTAGCCGCCTGTTGATTGCGAGAAAAAATCCCGACGATGGCTCCCAACAACGCAGATGCGATGGACCCGACGATCAGTACAGCGATCAATCTCACCAGAACAATGCCCGTAAATCCGCCAATCAGACCAAACAACACCGACACAAGGGAACAAATCAAGAGGATAAATCCGCCGATGCCTAATAGGTATTCCCCGGGTTTTACGCCTGCCATGACAAGGAAACGCAAACTCTTATGTTCCCTGTCTTCCGCTATCGCCATATTTGTCATGATAGCAGGTACCATTCCTACAAACATAGCGGCAAACATGGTAACGAACATCTCATTCGGAATGGTGTCGTCGGATTTTGCCACTAACTCTGTCATGATCAATGCCATGATCGGGTAAATGAATACTTGAACCAATACCATACGGTTTTTGAATATGTCTAATAACTGTTTTCGAAAAATAGCTCTTCCACTTCTCATTCCAATTCCACCCCCGTCATTTTTAAAAAGACCACTTCCAAATCCGGCACTGTTTTGATTGCACCGTGTCGTTTACAGATTTCGTAAGGAGCGCCTTGCTCCATGATGACCCCTTGATGCAAGAGCGCAACCCGATCGCATAATCTTACCGCTTCTTCCATATTGTGAGTGGTTAAAAAAACGGTGGCACCCTTATCCCGTAGCTGCATGATCAGCTTGTGAATGCCTCTGGCAGCTCCGGGGTCAAGACCACCGGTAGGTTCGTCAAGGAATAGAACCTTAGGTTGATGCAAAATAGCTCTTGCCAATGCCAAACGCTGTCGCATTCCCTTTGAAAGTGTACTGACTGCCTTTTTCGTCGCAGCCGATAACCCGACACTTTGAAGCGCTTCCAAGCCGCTCTTTCTGGGGATTTGATAGATGTCTGCGAAGACATTGAGATTTTCAATACAGCTTAATCGGGGATATAAACCGTCTTCGTCCAACATAAGTCCCATTTCGAAGGGGGTTGCATCGATTTGGTGAGCGCCGCTATCTGGGGTCAGTTGATTGGTGAGAATATTGATAATGGTCGTCTTGCCTGCACCGGACGGACCGAGCAATCCGAATATTTCCTTTTTCTTTACTTGAAACGTAACATCCGTTAATACGGTCTGCTTCCCGAAACGCTTGACGATATGGTTCATCTGAATCATATTGGCTCCCGTCTGCGCGCCAACGGCGCGCGTACCAGTCAAGGCGTTTGAAAGTTCTCTTACTTTCAAAATGGCTCCTCTCTGCGCATCCTACGCGTATGATCCAATGAGAGAGCAAAAAGTGATCTTACTGATTACGCTTTACGCTCCTTCAAATGGATGAATTCCTGTCTTGGCAAAATAAGCGCCCAAGGCCAGTTCTAAATAACGCATTGCTTTTGTTTGCAGTCTTTGCAATTCCTCGTCTAAATCACTCTTGTTCTCTGCCGTACTCATGAGGTTCGGAAGCAGACTTGCATCCCCGCCTGTAAATACCATCACCATATCCCACCATTCTTTAGCAAGCGATAAGGCTTCCTCACACTCCGGCGATACCCCATTATCGTGTAGTCGTATTGCTTCATGAAACAATCGCTTCACGGTATCAATCATTTCTTGAGCGCTTTCTTGATCAAAACGACCCCGAATGTGATCAAGCGTTTTGTCGTCAAAATATTTGATCATATGGTAAAACTCATTTTTCATTTGCAGATTCACAATGATGTCGGCATATCTCTTAAAGTTTACGGTCTGCATTTGCAGTACTTCCGCTTTTAGGGCTTCGATCGTTTCCAAGGATTCCGATAAGTTGGCAATCTGCTCCCGTATGGCTTCTGCTTGCCCCGTTAAGGCACCGGCAACCGCCGTTGGACTGTCAAGAGACACGAGCCGATTTTTGATCGTATCAAGGGAAAATCCCAAGTGTTTCATCGCTTGTATCTGGTGGAGCGTGATAATATCCGCATCTGTGTAGAGTCTGCGTCCGCCTTCACTTTCTGCTGATGGTGTGAGCAACCCTTCTTTGTCGTAAAATTGTAACGTTCGAACAGTCGTATTCATTTTCTTCGCAAGCTCTCCCACGCTCATATAGCCTTGTGGAACTGCTCTATACTTTTCCATCCATTTTCACCTCGTACTGATAGGATATCTCATGACGTTACGTCACAAGCAAGACTTTTTTTCATCACTCCCAGTTCTGCTTAGCCAACCTTTCTTGTAATTCCTTCAATTTTTCTTCGCATCGCTCGTAATTGGGTAAGGTATTCCCCACCACCTCCCAGAAACGTGGGGAATGGTTCATCTCCTTGAGGTGCGCCAATTCGTGTACCACCACATAATCAATGACATCATCGTCCGCCATCATCAGCCGCCATGAAAAATTGAGCGATCTCTTCGACGAACAACTACCCCACCTCGTCTTAGCACCGTTAATATTCAGTGACGCAGGATTCACACCCATACTTTTCGCAAATGCGACAGCTTTTCGGGTTAAGACTTGCTTGGCAAGTAATCGATAAATCTGTATACAACCATGCTTTATTTGCTCCGGTGTAAGTGCAAGCGGCACGCAAAAGCTCTCTTCAAAAGAAACATACGGACCGTCCACTCCCTTGACCGGGTACTCCTGCCCCCGATACGGCAGTAGGCTACCGTACCGAACCGCCCATTCCTCTTTATGCTGCTTCTCTTCCTTGACTCGCGCCAATGTCTTTTCAATCCATGTACGCTTCTTCTCCACAAATTCGTCGATCTGTGCTTGTTTCAAGTGAAATGGCACGCGTACTTCCAATTGATCATCACGAATATACAGTGCAATCGTTTTTCGATTTTGTCGCTTAATGGTATATGTAATCTTGTCGCTCATATGGTATGCACTCCTTTCAATCTTCTCCATTCTATGCGACAAGTTACGATCACGCAATAAAAAATGATCATCTGTGGTCATTCTGTTTTGCCTATGGTATGATGGAAAGCACCCAAAAACATGAGTAAACAGAACCGGTATGGTGGCTTATGAAAGATAACGCCGACCGGACAAGTGATAGGAAAATGCTATGAATTCGAAATTGGATATTCGCTCCTTAACCGGTGCAATGATGCGCTTTTGGAAGCACAATATGATGTTGACCATATCCATGTTGGCAGCGGTGGTGACTTGCTTCTTCGTGCCGCCGGATCAAGAATATATCAGATATTTTGACGGGAAAACTTTGGTGTGTTTGTTTTGTGTGCTCTTAATCGTCAGAGCGTTTGGCGCGACAGGGCTATTCGGTTCTTTGGCGGGAAAGCTCTTGTCTCTGTGTAAAACGCTGCGCGGTGCGGTATTGCTGTTAATCTTGATTACATTAATCGGCTCGCTGCTTATAACCAATGACATGGCACTGCTTGCCTTCTTGCCGCTTGGTTATTTTATGTTAAAGCATGCAAACGCGGAAAAATATCTCGCCTATGTGTTTATCGTCCAAACCATGGCAGCCAATCTAGGCGGAATGCTTAGTCCATTCGGCAATCCGCAAAACTTGTATCTTTACTCCTATTACAGCATTGGCACAGGAGAATTTTTCAATATCATGTTACTACCTTTTTGCGTAAGTGTTGCGTTGACGGTCGTCTGTTGTCTGTTCGTACCGCCACTTCTCATTGAACCGATTGCGCATACAGAGCAACTTCCCAAACGTAAAATTGCTCTGTATGCAGCTTTATTCGTTGTGGTGATCTTTGCGATCTTTCGCATTGTTCCATACCCGATTGCACTTATCGTGCCGTTTGTCATTGCCTTTGTTGACCGTAAGATTTTGAAGGAAGCAGATTATCCGCTCATCTTTACTTTTTGCGCCTTCTTTGTTTTTTCAGGCAACTTGTCGCGAATACCGGCGGTTTCTGACTTTCTGGGCAATCTTGTCAAGGAGTACCCCTTGCTCACAGCCATGGGTGTGAGTCAGATTATCAGCAATGTTCCTGCTGCCGTGCTGCTGTCAAAGTTTACAGATCATTTCCCCTCTCTCCTGCTTGGTGTCAACCTAGGTGGCGTCGGCACCCCTGTAGCATCATTAGCAAGCCTTATCACAATCCGCTACTATCTTCGATATCAACCTAGCGGTAAAAAGGAATTTTCGCAATTGTTTGCACTCTTGAATGTCGCGTTTCTTGTACTATTTTTGCTGATCTTTGCATCTTGATAGGGTA
>JAISHZ010000111.1 GCA_031262285.1 Lachnospiraceae bacterium
TGGGAAAGCATTCCGTCTGCCATGACAAAAGCGCTTGCGGGACGTTTGGTTTCAGAGCTTGACGCAAAAGTAGCGGTTGAAATTGACGATAAGCAATACGCAAATTACGACCCCTCCGAATACTGGCCGGGTATCGTAGTCACTCAAGTTGATGATTTTAATCAGCTTCCCAAAATAGATGCTGACAAAATGATTGTATGGACAAAAACAGCCGGAGACTGGCGGCGAATGGAATCCATGTTGCCCGACGACCTTTACGTTTTGAAGGATGAGGGACGTAGCACAGGACTCATCATGCACAAAAACGCCACCAAATGGAACGCCATTCGTTTACTCGCCGAGAAGTGGAGCATTGACCTGTCCAAAATAGCCGCATTCGGTGACGATTATAACGATATTGAAATGCTCCAGAACTGCGGTGTCGGCGTGGCGGTAACGAACGCGCTTGACGAGGTAAAAGCCGTAGCAAATTACATATGCGGCTCAAACGACGAGGACGGTGTGGCGAGATGGTTGGAGGAAAATGTGTTATGAACTTAATCAAGCCACCAAAACTTCATCCCGGTGATACCATAGCCACGGTTTCTCCTGCGTGGGGTTGTGCGGGCGATGCAAAAATTCGTTGGCGATACGATTTAGGTGTTCGACGGCTGTACGAGGATTTTGGATTAAATGTAAAGCCCATGCCGTATTCCCTGCGCGGTGCGGACTATCTCTTTGCAAACCCACAAGCTCGTGCAGAGGACTTGATGACGGCGTTTGCTGACCCATCCATCAAAGGCATTATCGCTAACATCGGCGGCAACGACAGCATTCGGCTTCTGCCATATATAGACGAAAAAGTTATCCGCGAAAATCCGAAAATTTTCATTGGCTATTCAGATATTATGAGTGTCCATCTTATGTGCCAAAAAGCGGGACTGGCCACCTTTTATGGTGCGAATCTGCTTCCAAATTTGGGTGATCCGCAGGGGTTACATCCGTATACGAAAAATTGGTTCGAAAAAGCGTTATTCCATGCCGAGCCGCTCGGAACAATCGCCACCGCCGAGGAATACACCGCCGACCCCATTGACTACACAGACAAGGCACAGCAGCGGCAGTATCATCCCACGAAAGTGGAATGCCTACAGGGAAGCGGCAAAGTAACAGGACGATTATACGGCGGACATACAGGTTTGATGTATATGCCGGATGACCTACTTTGGTTCTTGAAAGAACCAAATATAATACTGTTCTTTGAGGACATTGTAGAATGCGTCAAGCCCGACGATATCGGCGATTTCTTCAAGTGGCTTGATACAAGAGGTGTTACCAAAAATATCAATGGAATCGTTTTCGGGAGGTTTGATGAATATCCCGAAAACATGGCGTACAGACAAGCAACAATAAACGCCTTGCGAGATGTAAGATTAGAAAACATACCGGTGCTATGGAATATGTCGTTTGGACACACCACTCCAATATGCGTCATTCCTTACGGCACTTTGGCTGAAATTGACTGTGGTAGTGTAAGGTTTCATATTTTAGAAATGGGGTTATCTGAAAATGGTGACTGACGCAAAAATCGTATACAAGCTGAGTGAAAAAGCTTGCGGATGTTGATGCTGCTGATAATGATGTAAAGATTTGATGCTCACCAGCACAGAATATCCATTCGCGTCCTTGACTATTCTCATCAAAAGTGAAAAGCGTTTTTTGCTTTTCACAAAAAAACCTTAATTCCGTCCGCTTTAGCGGACATCTCATCAAAAGTGAAAAGCGTACTTTGCTTTTCGCAAAAACACCTTCGCAGCAAGGAGTTAGCTGCGAAGGTGTTTGGGTTACAGGATGGCCGGTTCTTCTGTTCGTTTTTCTATCTCACCGGTAATATAGGCTTCCACGGATTCTTTTGGCATTCCTAGAGCAACTGCCAATTCTCCATACAAATTGTCCTCGGCGAGTTTGTAATACTTCGCGTCTACGGCGGTGACTTTTCGTCCGGCTTCTAACCGACGCCGCTTACGCATAAAGATCGTCTTTATGACCTTGATCCACTCATCACAGCGATTGGCCTTCATGCAGAGACGATACTCTTGTTCTAACATCTTGTCATTTGAAATCGTAATCATTGGAATACTTGGGATCGCTTGAATCAATTCTTCCGCTTCGTCTTTGCTCAGAACATCGCGTAGAGAATCCTGTGCGGCATCTACGGGAATATAAACAGTACTTGAAGCCATGTAGAGAGGTTTTAAAATATAGTATTCCCTTTCCTTATCGATGCCGGGCATATTCAATGTTGTAATATCTTCTACGCTGCAGACACCTTTCCCTCCGCAAATAACTCGATCATTTTTCTGATACACAGTTACCATCCTTTCTCGACTGTTAATTTGGTTACCGAACAGACTTTTGTTTTCTTAGAGTAAGTAATAACCACATTTTAGTAAATTATTCCTAGAAAATGGGCTATTTCTTCTTTTTTCAAAATGATTATGTAAAATGGAAAACGAGACTATTTCTTAGGTCGTCTCTGCATAGGTAAGCTTCGCTTGATAAAAACGAGAAAAGCTTGAATGGGTCTGCGAATTGGTAAAAGGATCAACCAAACACTTACCGCCGCACGATAAATCGGATGTTTTACAGAAATAGTCTTACCGTTACGGATAAACGAAAGTAACTTTCCTTTGATTTGTGTTGAATCAAGCGGTCCTTCGGTCTTAGACTGTCCATCGCCTACCATGTAGAACCCATTGGTGTCTTTTCGATAAATACGGTGAAGGACAAGAGGACCGTTTAATCTGCGGTAAAGGACGACATCGCCTCTGCGGAGGGTGTTTACAGGCACCTGTTTGAGAATCGCAAAATCTCTGTCGGGTACAAACATTGGATACATACTATAGCCAATAGGCTGTATCTGAATTGTTATACCTTGATCTAATAAATCCTCAATATTTTTCTTTTCCATCGCTCTATTATAGCATTTTTTGGGTCAGAATGCTATAATGAATTTGAAAAAAAGTAATTCATGAAATTTGCAGTTACAATTCACGCGTTCGCCGATCTATATTTGAAGAGCGGTGTATCCCGGCTCTGCGCGGTTCTGTGCATTGACTAGCGCTAAGCGTAGATCGGTGAACGCGTGAAAAGTAACATACTTTCTATTTTGAGGTTACGCGAAGAGGCGTAGACAGGAGTTCGTTTGAAGGTTATACAAGGGTATTGGTTGTGCCGAATTGATGGAGAAGCATATCTGTTGCCATATGGTCAAAGTGCGACTGATTATCGCAAAGGGGTGCATTTGAATGAGACAGGTGCAACGATGTGGTCGCTTTTAAAAACGGCAAAAGACGAAGAGGAGCTGATTCAGAGCCTTTGTGATCATTATCAAGTGTCAGAAACACAGATCCCACAGTTAAGAGTCGATACAACACAGTTTCTGACACAGTTGAGAGGTTTTTCGATTTTACCTCCTATTGAAGAAAAAAAACAGCATCATACTGACAAGGTGATGTTGCAAATTGGGGAACTGTTGATCGTATTATATGATGCCGCCCCCTTTATCGGGGCGGAATTGGCGACATTTCGGGTTGAGTGCAAAGATAGTGAACCAAGGTATTCGGCGGCGTTAGAAGTGACTTTTCATGCGGTTCGCCCTCCGGATACGATCAATGGGAGAGCAGTAGTTAGAAATCGGAATCTCATCGTCTTGTCAGCAAGAGAAATGTTTGTATTGTTGTTTCCATCCTCCGCAGGCTTGGCAGAGTGTAGATTGTATCGAGATGGCAAGAAAGCGGAGTTTTATTATCGCACATCCATAGGAGAACAGTTGAAAAGTGATGTTTTTTATGCGCTACGGATTGTATATTGCATGATGGCGCAAAGAAAAGGATTGTTCGCGTTTCATTCCGCCTCGATTCTTTATAAAGGCAAAGCGTGGCTTATTGCAGCACGTGCCGGAACCGGTAAAACCACGCACGCTACTCATTGGCACAAATTGTATCAAACACCACTGATCAATGGGGACATGAATCTGATCGGTCAAGAAGGAGGACAATATTGGTCATACGGGATTCCGTGGTGTGGTACATCGGGAGTGTACAGCAAAGAGAAGTATCCTCTTGGAGGGATTGTGCTGCTACGGCGTGGAGAACAAGATAAAGTGACGGAGTGCCCCTTACATGAAAAAGCTCTTTTGCTATCCCAACGGTCGATCTCTCCTGATTGGACGAAAGAGATGGCGCAAAGAAATGTACGATTTGCTCAAAAGACAGCAGAGTCAATTCCCATCTTGTCTTTTTCCTGTACGAAAGAGGAATCCGCTGCGATGGTACTAAAAGAAAAAATCGATCAATATACATAAAATTGGTCTTGCGCTTCATTATTTAATCCAATATGCCGATAGTGTTTATTATAGGAACCAAGAACAGGTCCCTATAATCGATAGACGGCGCAAGGAAAGCGCCTTTTATCGAAAACTGCGGTGCAGTTTCCGATAAGACCTATTATAGGAACCAAGAACAGGTTCCTATAATCGATGGACGGCGCAAGAGAAGCGCCTTTTATCGAAAACTGCGATACAGTTTCCGATATGACCTATTAAGAAGAGCTGTGAAGCGGATTCTCAGCTACAACTGCTAAATTGTATGATGCTATCATCGTATGGTGAGATTGAACAACCAAACGCGATACGATTAACGATATGTAACAGAGCACATTTGTACATCAATCAAGGAAGTGTAACGCTCAGAGTCCCGGGTAGTGGGGCAGAAGGGAGAGGATATGAATATTTCAAGTATGCTAAGTTCCGGGATGGATTATTCCGGGTTGTTCGGAAGTTTAGGGAGCGCCGCTTCTTCGGTGGCAGGCAGCACTTTTTTATCCGATTGGTACAGTATCAAAAACGGATCGACCTATCGTCTCTACAAAGCACATTATGCAGAACAAATGAAATCTGAAGAAACCGATGAAACAGACACCAAGAAGACGACCAAAAGCAATAGTAAGAATAGCACAACGTCCGGTAATACAACTGAAACAGAAACAAAAGCGACTGCAAGCACATCCATCAGCAAAGATTCAACAGAAAAGTTATCCGGTATCATACGAGCGGCAGATGATTTAAAGGCGGCGACAGATGCCTTTTCCGCAACAGGATCTAAGTCATTGTTTGCGGTAGCAGTACAAAAATCAGGCGAATCACAAACAAACAATGTGACCACCACAGAAAACACAGCACAAGATGTATTGACGCAACAAAAAGGGAAAATAGTCAATGCACTATCCACTTTTGTGGATCGCTACAATTCCTTATTGAGCGCAATCAAAAGCACAAGTAACACAGCTATCACCAATGGAATGGATCGTATGATCCACGCGACCAAAACAAACGAAAACTTACTCGGCAAGATCGGAGTGACCATTCAAGCCGACAACACAGTATCTCTTGACAAAACAAAATTCGAAACGGCAGATGTGCAACTAGTCAAAGATCTTTTTACAGGATATGGCTCCTATGGCTCACAGACATCTTCCCAAACAGCCGCTTTGAGTCGCGCTGCGCAGCGAGAAGCCGCGAAAGCCGCCACATACACAGAAAAAGCCACATATTCGGCTCCAAATACCGCAGGCAGTGTGTTCGAAGATTTATTTTAAGTGATTAAAATCAGCTTCCATTTAGCAAAGCGAGGGTCTTTCATCATTAAGTTCATGACATGAATTCCTTCGTTCAACGATTTGCATTTTAAGTATATCAATGCACAGAACCACAAAGAACTAAGAGCGATTAAGATGATATTGCGAACTACGTTTAAAGTAAATTGATGCACAGAACCGAACAGAGCCTAAGGGAGTATGGGGTGTTATACGTTCTGTGGAGATGAGACC
>JAISHZ010000124.1 GCA_031262285.1 Lachnospiraceae bacterium
GTAGATCGGCGAACGCGCAAAAGTAACCTCTACTGTGCCATTTCGCGCATATGAAGAAGGATTTTCTTCTCCATACGGCTGACTTGCACTTGACTGATGCCTAAGATTCCTGCGATCTGCGTCTGCGTTTTATTTTGAAAATACCGCATTCCAATCAATACTCTTTCACTAGGTGCGAGACATTCTAACAATTGCTGTAGTAGCATATGGTTGAGCAACTCTTCTTTTTCGATATCTTCATTGCCCGATCCTACTGCGAGACTTGACCCCACGGCGCCTGCTTGTCCACGCACCACCTTGTCCACCAAATACATCTCGCTGCCGTCATCTTGATAGATACTACTATAGAGAGACTCAACCTCTATACCCGCTTCCATCGCCATGACTGCTTCTTCCACAGAAAGCTGTGCTTCCTTGGCGACTTCCTGTAAGGTTGGCTCCCTGCTAAGTGCAGATTGCAATCTTTGTCTGGCAAGTTTCACTTTCATACCGTTTTCTTTCAGAGATCGCGATACCTTCACCAAGCCGTCGTCTCGCAAGAAACGTTTGATTTCTCCCGTGATCATCGGCACTGCGTATGTGGAGAATTTCACTCCCATCTCCAAATCAAATTTATCAATCGCTTTCATCAATCCGATAGAACCGATTTGAAACAAATCTTCCAATTCATAGCCGCGTCCTGCAAAGCGACGGACGATGTGTCGAACCAACCCTAGATTTTTTTCGATCAGTACCTCTCTTGCCTCTTTATCGCCTGTCTGTGATCTCGCAATCAGTACTGATACTTCTTCCATAGGTCAGTCCTCTCTGTAAATCCAAGAGCCGACACCAAGCTTCTTTTTCATTCTGACGATTGTGCCTTTCCCAATCTCGCTTTCCACTTCCAATTCATCCATGAAAGCCTCCATAAAGGCAAAACCCATACCCGATCGTTCCAATTCCGGTCTGGTGGTATAGAGAGGCTCCATTGCTTTATCAACATCTTCTATACCTTTTCCCTGGTCTTGTACCTCGATATGTAAAATACCGCGTTCCAGTACGCATACGATCCGAACCTTACCCGGATGACACCTCAAATACTCGGGGTGTGCTTGTGCATGCTTCCCATAACCATAAATATTTTCATATCCGTGGATGATCGAATTGGTCACAGCTTCTGAAACAGCTGTTTTTACATCCGACATTTCCTCTACTGTCGGATTCAAATGAGAGATAAACGCCGCTACAGCGACTCTGGCAAATCCCTCATTGCTTGACACCGCGTCAAAGCAAAGTTCCATTTCATTCCTCGTTATGCCTTCGTGTGACGCATTTCCTTGATGCGGTTCTTTTTTCATCTCAGTAAGCATTTTTTTCCTCCTGATTTTTCATTACTATCAATGTCATCTTTATGAACACAGTATATTTATCAAATATTCGTTATTGTTCAAGGGATATCCCGCGCTGTTAATATTGTACAGAATGCACACTTTTGCATGGGTAGCAACTGCCAAATCGCGTAGCGATGAATTTTATCGCATTATGATTCGTGCGATCTGTTACTATGAACGCAAAGGCGTGAATCGTAACTAATCTTCAACGATCTCCACAATTTTACTCAATCCAGAAATCGTCAGAATCCGCTTCATCTGCCGATCCGCATGAATTGCAAATACTTTTCCGCCGAAACAAGATATTTTCTTGTATCGCCCCATGATAATACCGACCCCCGAGGAATCCATAAATCTTGTGCTTTCAAAATCAAAAACGACATGACTTACATTTTGACGCAAAATATAGTAATCTGCTCTCTCACTAATGTAGGACGACCGATGATGATCCACTTCTTCCGGAAGCTTTATCATCAGACAATTGTCAATTACTCGAAATTCATCCATTTCCAGTTTCCTTTCTAAATTTAGATCGCAATCTCGCAGCGCCCTTTGGGGCTTCTTTTGTATCCTTTAAAACGAGAAAAAGAACAACCCTTTACGGGCAGTTCTTTTCCTGTGTGTTTTGTGTATCTCTTTCTCGAATTGGCTGTTACGATTACCTACTCTGTCATTTCATTCATAAGACGACGTGCGGTAGCAGCGCGTTGTGTATTCGGTAAGGCTCTCACAAAGGCTTCGTAACAGATCCTTGCATTTGCGTTGTCTCCCGTTTGACGATAGGAATGACCTAAGTAGTAGAGTGCATCCCAGTTTTGATCATCATGTTCATAAGCACGTTGAAATATCGCAAGAGCGCCTGCGTAATCACCGCTATCGTACAATTCACGTCCTTGCGGGTATAGGATATCTGAAAGTTCCTCACCGATCGCTACATAAAGCATATCATACAATTGCTTGGCGACAGCGGGAGCCAACTCCCAATCTATCGATTCATTCGCAAGCGTTAATTGTTCATCCGTCAAAGCGGCGTCAGCAGTCGATAGATAGGTAACCGCTGCCGTGAGCAGACTGTCGATTTCTTCTACCTTCTGGTATTCTTCTAAGTATTTGGTAAGTTGTGCTTGCAACTCGGAGATTTTTTGCGTGTCTTCTTGTGTTTGCGCTTCCAATTGCGTAATTCTGGCTGTTTTGGTATCCATCTCATTACCAATGATCCGCTTTTCGGCTTCCGCCTCATTACGCGCATTGGTGACTACTGTTGGGACAATCAGAAAACACGTTGCCAAAATGCCGATCACTAAACCGATCCCAATATTGAGGATCGTTAAGCCTCCCCCATGTTTCGGTTCTTTGATATTCATGGGTTGAATGATGATCTCATTGTCAGAGCGGTAACGGATTGCCTTTTTTTCTCTGTTACGAGAGGATGGCTTTTGTTGCTCCTCCTGCGTAAACATCAATTCTATCTCTCTTCGGTAACGAAGCGCCATTAAATGATTGTGGTCAATGTCCAGACATTTACTGACCTCTCGTGAAGCACGATCCCAGACTCCTCCGTCAATATAAAGCAAAGCAAGCAATAAATGCGCTCGTATAAAATTGGGATTGAGCGACAAAACTTTCTTCAATTGAATAATCGCTAAGTCTTTGCTACCTTGTCCGCAATAATACAATGCTTGATTGTACTTTTTGATCGTCTGATTGATAGAATCCAGACGCGCCGATCCTTGTTGAATCATTTCAATATAGTCGTCAGCAATATTCTTGTCAGCGCGGAAATTTTTACTGATGACCCATTCGCTGAGAGCCGTCACCACTTCTCCCATTTCAAAGCAAACTAAACCAAGAAGATTTCTGGCATCTATATGAAATTTGTTGAATTTTAAGCTCTGACGCAAACTAATTACCGCGCCGGAAAGATCTCTGACTTGTGCCTTCTCCAAACCTTCGTTGTATAAGCGATTTGACGCTGCCATTATCTTTTTGTATAATCGCACATCAGATCTGCAGGCAGTACAAAAATCATACTCGGATAAACGACACCCGCATTGATAACAAAACATGTATCTTTACTCCTTGCTTTCTTCTTCTGCCTGTTTCGATTCCTTCACAATTTTGACTACAAGATCCGCTACATCCGTCAAGTCTTGATTATAAATCGCTTCCTCTGCGTCTTCAACTTCCAGACTCGGATGAAATTTCTTCAGTTCCTCTTCAAAATGAATCATTTGCTCCACCATACACGCCTCCAGCTCGAATATGTGCCGGTTTGGCGCTTTTTCCTTATATTATAAGTTTTACATATCTTCTGCAACTATCCTAACCATAATAGCGGCATTATCATGAAAAATCAATGCTTTTATTTCCAAAATGCAAAGAAAGTGTAGCCGGTCTTCGACATCGTATATGCTTATGCAACAGCTTGTGCTTCCTTATGACAAATTGAGTGTTTTTCCTCTAATGTCTTTTTTTCAAAATTTGCTTCTCCACTTCTTGTAACAGAATACCACGATCAATCGGTTTCCCCAGATGGCTGTTCATGCCGGCTGCGAGACATATAGCGATATCCTCTTGGAGCGCATTCGCCGTCATGGCAATAATCGGAATCGACAGCGCCCGCGTGGTTCCCAATGCGCGAATGGTACGTGTGCTTGTCAAACCGTCCATTCGTGGCATTTGTACGTCCATCAAGATCAGATCAATGTCTTCATGAGTTTGAAAAGCGCTCACTGCCTCCTCCCCATTTGAGGCATACTTTAGATGTACGTTTGTTTCTTCCAACATCGCAGTGACGATGTCTCTGTTAATCTCCATATCGTCCACTACAAGAATGGTCTTATTTGCGAAATCGTTCTTGGCAACCAAAGGATCAACTGTCTCCGCAACTTGTAAATCTCGTTCCCCTATACGTACAGCGACCGAAAAAATGAAAGTACTACCCTTACCGGGTTCGGATGTCATTTCAATATGCCCATCCATAGCTTCCACGATGGATTTTGAAATTGCCAGTCCCAGACCAGTCCCTCCGAAGCGGCGTGTCGTAGATTTATCCGCCTGTTCAAATGGATTAAAAATCCGTATCTGATCTTGTTTGGAAATTCCCACTCCGGTATCTTGAATCTGAAATTGCAACTGAAGATGATCGCCATCGCGTTGCAATAGTTTGGTTGAAAAGTGAACAGTCCCTCCTTTGTCCGTAAACTTCTGAGCATTACTGAGCAAATTCATTAAGACTTGACTGAGCCGTTGGTCATCCGCATAAAGATATTCCGGTATATCGGTATCAAATTCGGTTGATAAAGTAATCCCTTTCTGTGCCATAGTTACAGAGAAGCCATCTGTCAAAGAAGTTAGAAGTTGAGCAAAAGAAAAATTGGTAGGAGAAATCGTAAATTTGTATTCTTGCATTTTGGATACATCCAATATATCGTTAACAATCGTCAGCAAGTGTTTAGAAGCATATTGAATTTTATGTAAGTACTCTGCTTTTTCCTTCGATTCGCTGTGAAGTGCAATATCCGTCAGTCCAATAATTGTATTCAAAGGTGTTCGAATTTCATGGCTCATAGAAGATAGGAATTGACTTTTGGCTTTCGAAGCCACTTCGCTTTGTTGTGCACGGTTCCGAAACATCTGTACACAAATAGCAGTAAACAAGCAACAAGCAACCAATGCAGCCAGATGC
Source organism: Lachnospiraceae bacterium (assembly GCA_031262285.1). The sequence continues at coordinate 5,059 of JAISHZ010000124.1, forward strand.
AGTCCTGTCAGATTCCTCATATGTTCTTCTTGTGTATGCAGGTTGTATCGCAACCCATCTACGCCTGCTAAATATGCAACATTTCCTTCTTTATCATAAATAGGCGCATATGCTGCGATAAAACTTACTTCTTTTATTTCGTCTGTTAAAACAAAGTAATCACTAAACTGTTCATAGTCATAGTTATCCACTTCGGAGATCTCTGTGCTGGTGATCTTTCCTTGAGCCGCCTTCAGAGATGCATTCACGCTAATACGTGGCTTACCGGGATATGCCATCCTTACCGGATCCGTGTCATTGTCAATCACGAACTCCTCACTCCGATCCGGTAATAGTCGTATATAATATACAAACATTAGATCCATCTGATCTGCAAATTCAATCAGTTGGCTGCGAAGTAATTCCCCTTCCGGCGAAAAAACATCTTCTTTCGTCTTAATCTCTTCTAGTTGCTCATAAGTCATGAGATTCGCCGCTGCAACAGCAGTAGATTCTAAGCGTTTCCGTACTTCGTCAATGATCAAGTTCGTAGATACTTGTGCAGCATGATATGTCTGCAAAGTGGCTATCAACATAAGGATTAACGAGAAGGCAGATAGTACAATAAACAAGGTGGTCATCAGGTTTGATTTTTGTTTCACACAATATTTCCTCCTTGTATTGGGAAGATACGCAACAGAATGACTATCTCGTAAAGATCATTTTGAATAGCTTTATTATACATCTGTAAATCGAAAAGTCAATGAAGCATAAGTTGCGGCTACAAAATGTACTTTTACACAATAAAAAAAGTCGTTGTATAAGGATACTCCATAACAACGACGAAAGTGCTGGTGACCGGACTTGAACCGGTACGAGATTGCTCTCGAGGGATTTTAAGTCCCTTGCGTCTGCCTATTCCGCCACACCAGCTGACAAGTCAAAAAAAGCCACGACCCAGAAGGGACTCGAACCCTCGACCTCCGCCGTGACAGGGCGGCGCTCTAACCAACTGAGCCACTGGGCCATATAAAGAAAATCTTCGAGTGGACCTTCGGGGACTCGAACCCAGGACCGACCGGTTATGAGCCGGTTGCTCTAACCAACTGAGCTAAAGGTCCAAAACCCTTGCGGGCAATGACTCCGACGGGGATCGAACCCGTGTTACCGCCGTGAAAGGGCGATGTCTTAACCGCTTGACCACGGAGCCATAACTCCCCGAGTAGGGTTCGAACCTACAACAACTCGGTTAACAGCCGAGTGCTCTACCATTGAGCTATCGAGGATTTTATTATCAAAAATGTTTTGCTTTTGATTGTTCCCTCAAAACCGAACACTGAGAAAAAACTTATAAGAAGAAGGTAAAACCAATAAGCCAGACGATCAAGGACTCGACCGATTAGTATGCGTCAGCTCCACACATTACTGTGCTTCCACCTCGCACCTATCTACCTCGTAGTCTTCAAGGGGTCTTTCCGGTTCCCG
>JAISHZ010000196.1 GCA_031262285.1 Lachnospiraceae bacterium
GCTGCCGGTATGCCGACCGGAGTCTGTCCGGAAGCGTGGATCCTTGAGCATCCCGAAGTGTTGATTGATTTACAAAGACAATATGTACGAGCGGGTAGTCGTGTTCTATATGCCCCTACGTTTTCCGCGAACCGCGTGAAACTACAAGAGTACGGGCTGTATGAGCGGATGCCCGGGATGATAAAGGATTTGGTAACGCTTTCAAAAGAGGCTATCCGTTTAGAAGGGAATCCGATGGGGCAAGTCTTTGTGGCAGGGGATCTCACCATGACGGGTGAAATGCTTAGGCCTCATGGAACAATGGAACTCGAAGAATTGATTGAAGTTTATAAAGAGCAAATTCGATATTTGTTGAATGCCGGTGTGGATTTGTTGGTAGCAGAGACGATGATGAGCTTGCGGGAGGCCAGAGCTGCTTTACTGGCGGCGCGTGAAGTCTGCGATTTGCCGATGATGATCACTATGACCATGCAAGAGAACGGTCGCACTTTGTATGGAACGGATGCAGCGACCATCGCAGTGGTGCTTTCCAGCTTGGGTGCTTCTGCAATTGGATTAAATTGTTCAACGGGTCCGGCGCAGATGAAAGCACTTCTTCGTGAGATGGCGCAGGTCACGGATCTTCCAATTATCGCCAAGCCAAATGCAGGCTTACCCCGGACGGCAAGTGACCAGTCTACTTATTATGATTTGTCTTCACAAGATTTTGCGAAGCAAATGATGGAATTGATCCAAGAGGGAGCCTCCATGGTCGGGGGGTGTTGTGGAACGACACCGGAATATATCGAAGCGCTGTATCAGACGATCGAACAAAATCATAACGCTTCGACTTTTCCTTCAGATCGGACAAGTCCGGATCCTAAAAAGCGATTTTTAAGTTCCGAAAGACGAACCATTTCTTTTACAACGGATAGTCCATTTTTCTTGATTGGAGAAAGGATCAATCCCACAGGGAAGAAAAAATTGCAAGCCGAACTGCGAAAGGGGCGGTTGGATATGGTTCGAACGCTTGCGAGAGAGCAAGAAGCGAGCGGAGCGTTGATCCTTGATGTCAACATGGGTATGAGCGGTATTTCCGAAATAGAGATGATGGGGAAAGCGATAGAAGCAATCGGAGAGGCGAGTGATCTTCCGCTATGTATTGACAGTAGTTCGCCCGAAGTGATGGAAGCGGCATTGCGTCAATATCCGGGGCGAGCACTGGTCAATTCTGTGTCTCTGGAAAAAGAAAAAATCAATCGAATCCTTCCGATAGCCGTCAAATATGGTGCGATGTTTGTGTTGTTGCCTCTTTCCGATCAAGGATTACCGTCTGATTTCGATGAAAAAAAGAAAAATATAGAGGCAATCGTAGACAAGGCGCTTCAAATGGGTTACGATAAAAAGGATATTTGCGTAGATGGTTTGGTTACGACAGTAGGAGCCAACCCAAACGCAGCGATGGAAACGTTACAGACGATTCGCTATTGTAAAGAAGCAGGATATTTAACAGTATGCGGGTTGTCCAACATCTCCTTTGGTATGCCGCACAGGCACGTGATCAATGCTGCTTTTCTGACACTTGCCATACGGGAAGGACTGACAATGGCGATCGCTAATTCCGGGCAGCTGTTGACCCGGGAAATGGCTTTTGCCTCAGATTTACTTATGGGAAAAGAAGGAGCTGCAACACGATATATCACCGCCTCTCAAGAATGGGAGGAAGCAGCACTCATAGAATCGCCACCCAAAAGTGCCGGGAACAAATCTACAGCGGTAATCCTTAGGGAAGAAAAGCACAATGGGGTCAATCAAGATATCTATCAAGCTGTGCTGCGTGGCGAACAAGATAGGATCACACAACTCACGAAAGACGCGCTGCAAAATGAGGAAAAGGCGGAATCTCTTTTGCATCTTACGCTTCTTCCGGCGATCAATGAAGTAGGAGATCTTTTTGAAAAAGGAAGATATTTCTTACCGCAATTGATTTCCTCAGCGGAAGCCATGAAACGCTCCGTACAGGTGTTGGAACCGTACCTTGCACAAGACGAGACGACTGTGACCGAGAAACCGGTCATCATCATCGCCACAGTGGAAGGAGACATTCACGATATTGGGAAAAATCTTGTCGCGCTGATGCTGCGCAATCACGGTTTTGCGGTGATCGATTTGGGCAAAGATGTCAAGAAACAAGACATTGTACAAGCTGCTATCACACACAAAGCAAAGATTATCGCGCTTTCGGCTCTTATGACGACGACTATGCAACAAATGCGTGATGTAGTGGACTTTGTAAAGGAAGCGAATTTGCCGGTCAAGATATTGATCGGAGGCGCTGTCACCACCAACGAATACGCGAATGCCATTCGAGCAGACGGATATGCAAAGGATGCGGCGGGAGCAGTGAGAGTGGCGAAGACGTTGCTTGCTGATTGAAACATAGTAAACTTCTTTGCATTAGGTGAACGAATATTGATTCACATGAGAGAGTTAATGTATGCGAATACGTAGTTTTTTCAGAGATACTAGTACAGGAATATGTATATATTAGGTCTTCATAAAAACAAAAATATCAAAAAAACGGCATATTTGTATGCATTACCTTTCCTCATATGATACGATATTCGTCCAGACAATTCAAATCGTTATACTAGTATAAAGGGATTTAATTAACTTCATGTTATAAATTGACCGGATCATAGTGATGCTCTCAAGCGTTTAGAGTGGAAACATAAAGGTAATTGAAAACGTTTATACTAGTTTTGGTATTAGGTTCGGATAAATGCAGAGTACTATCATAGATGACGAAATTGGCGAAACGGCGATCTGATCGCCGGATAAACTTACAATAATAGAATGGAGAGTCATATGACAGGATCAGATGCAATGGTACAATGCCTCGAAAAGGAGGGTGTCACAACAGTCTTTGGGTATCCGGGAGTCGCGATTTGCCCATTTTATAACAGTATTTTGGACACCAAGATACAAACGGTATTGGTTCGTACGGAACAAAATGCGGCACATATGGCAAGCGGTATGGCACGGTTGACCGGCAAACCGGGAGTGTGTGCGGTGACATCCGGTCCAGGAGCAACCAATGTGATCACCGGGATCGCGACCGCCTTTGCTGACAGTATCCCCTTGGTATGTATTACGGGGCAGGTGGAAAGTTCTCTTTTGGGTAGTGATGTGTTTCAAGAAGCGGACATTACAGGAGCAACAGAATCATTTGTCAAATATAGTTACTTGGTGAAAGACGTGGGGGACATCCCGAGGATCATTAAGGAAGCATTTCATATCGCCAATACCGGCAGAAAAGGACCGGTATTGATTGATGTACCATTTGATGTACAAAGAGCGCAACTCAAAGAATTTACGTACCCGAGTGAAGTATCCATACGAACATACAAGCCGACGGTAAAAGGGCATGCGGTTCAGATTAAGAAAGTCATCACACAACTGCAATGTGCGAAACGCCCGATCATCTGTGTCGGGGGCGGTGTGTTATTGGCACAAGCACAACAGATCGTTCGTTCCTTTGCAGAAAAACATAAGATCCCCGTCGTTTCTACCATGATGGGAATCGGTGTCATGCCCACCGAACACCCACAGAATTATGGGATGGTGGGTAACAATGGGAATACTTACGCGAATCGCGCTATGAATGAATCCGATTTGTTGTTGATGGTAGGAGCACGTGTCGCGGATCGCGCGGTGAGTCAACCGGGATTAATTACCCAAAACAAAGTGCTCGTGCATATTGATGTAGATCCTGCGGAAATCGGCAAAAACGCGGGTCCTACCATTCCTTTGGTAGGAGATGCCGCTCATATCTTTTCGCAAATGCATGAAGAAGCGTTTGCATCCGACTACACGCAGTGGAATCAAACCCTTTCCCGGTACCGTACGCAAGCACAAGAAAATACGGTATCGAATCCATCGTTTGTAAATCCTGCATCCTTGCTACGGTCTCTTTCCTTGGCGATGGAAGAGGATGCGATATATGTTGCTGATGTTGGACAAAATCAAATATGGTCTTGTCGGTACCATGTGGTGAAGAAGGGAAGATTTTTGACTTCCGGAGGGATGGGAACTATGGGGTATTCCATTCCTGCTGCCATGGGAGCCAAAATAGCCTGTCCACAGCGGCAAGTAGTTGCGGTCTGCGGAGACGGATCCTTTCAGATGTCAATGATGGAATTGGCTACTATGCGTCAACATGGGATTGCGATTAAGATCGTGGTCATACAAAACGGTAGCTTAGGGATGGTACGAGAATTTCAACATTTTAGCTATGAAGATCACTACAGTGTGATTGATCTAAGCGGAAGTCCGGATTTGAGCAAAATAGCCGAAGCGTATGGGTTACCTTTTATCCGGATCGTTCCCGATGGAACGCTGGGGAATCGCTCCTCCCAAGAAGAAGATCAGATGAAGCGGACTGTTTATGAAGCACATGAAATGGAGGAAGCGATTGCTCATTTCCTTGACATGAAAGGATCTGTTTTGATGGAATGTCAAATTGACCCTATGGCTTTGGTGAAAATTCCAAACAATCTATAAACACAAACGATACAGAAAGGAGATATCCGTGAAAAAAAGAATCTATTCGGTATTGGTTGAAAATCGATCCGGGGTATTGTGCAAAGTCGCCGGGTTGTTTTCGCGTCGTTGTTTTAACATTGATAGTCTTGCGGTTGGAGAAACAGAGGATCCCAAGGTTTCGTCCATGACGATTGTCAGCGGTGGGGATGAACGCACCATTGAGCAAATCGAGAAACAGCTCAACAAAAAACTGGACGTCATCAAGGTTAAGACATTCAAAGAGTCGCAA
>JAISHZ010000258.1 GCA_031262285.1 Lachnospiraceae bacterium
ATGAATTCTAGGTATCGAGTGACCTCCAACCGTGAATCCGGCATGGGACGATATGATATTCAATTGAAACCTTTTAATCAAAATCTTCCCGGAATACTAATTGAACTAAAAGTACTGCCAAAAAATACACCGACAACTGCCGTAAATGACATGCTGAAAGAATTATCAGAAGCCGCCATTGCACAGATCGACCAGAAGTTCTATTCTGATGAAATGCGCAAAGACGGAATCCAGCGAATCATGAAAATTGGCATTGCATGTTTTCATAAAGATATCGCAATAAGCAGTATTATCGAATAGTATAGACGGGTGCTGGCATGCGAGTATGAAGTAATGACCGGTACGGCAACGTTTAATCCTACTGGTATAGTGAATACGGCTGATACGCATTGCTATTTGATATATAGTTTGACTCATAAGGCAGCCCGCGATTTGCGAATGCTGCTCTGATATTAAATTTCGTGAGATTCGCTACATCGTTTCGTTTTTCTACTTCTTCCGGTGTCAGCCATAAAATCTCACTAATTTCATTTTCATCCGCTCTTTCTGCTCCGCTCACATAGTCCGCTCTAAAAACTACATACCAATCATGCATGTTAAAACGAACGCTAATGATTTCATGCGCTTCTATCACGATTCCGGTTTCTTCCATATACTCCCGTTTTAACGCATCTTGGGGTGATTCGCCATAATGGCAGTACCCACCTGGAATGATCAATCTGCCTTTGCCTGCTCCATATGTATGCCGCGCAACAAGCACCTTTCCATCTCGAATGACGACAGCGGCAACACCTTGTCCGTAATTATCCATCGGTGGTTGGGGAGGGGTTCTTCCAAAGTAATCATCCGCCAGAATGCCATACTGCGCTTTGTCACAGGTTTCACCAAGTCCATTTACCCACGAATGACGAGAAGTTCCCTCGTATTGCATACCGCATTTGCGCATGATGGCTCCGCTGTTTTGATTGCGTGGATCAAAATGACCTTGTTGACGATTGACCCCAACTTGTTCGAACATAAAAGTAAGTACGGCGGACAGAGCTTCGGTCATAATTCCTTGATGCCACCACGGCTTGCCGATCCAATATCCCACACCGCCATGTTGATTGGTCGATGTATCGATTACCCCGATCGGTTCTCCAAGCGCCTTAAGTACAATGACCCATTGGTAATACTCGAGGTTTTCGTAATTTTCTACCCATTGGGATATGATCCCATGAACACTTTCAAGGGATGTTGCTGACGGCCATGTCATATATCTTGTGACTTCCGGGTCCGCTTCACCGTTACGAAATAGTGCCTGCGCATCAGCGACTTCGGCTCGTCGCAAAATCAACCGATCGGTTTCCAGTTTTACAGTACCAAGATGTTTCATTTGTTTAATCCTCCGTTCAACATAAACTTTTCAAAGATCATCATACGTTAATAGCTATCTATACCATGAAAGGATTCAATGTCGCTCTGCGATGGCGTAACTGATTTTTCAAACGTTCTTTCCATGGTTGCTCCCCTTCTCTATCGGAAATCATCAAAGAAACTTATAAGCGATCAGTTATAACTTATATCGGTAAGTATATCTTAGCCACATGCGAAACGCAACTACTTTATAGAGTAAGTTTAAATATTGAACATCTTAAAAATGTTGATATTGTAAAAGAGCAAAATGTCCGGGTTAGAACAGAGGCATATCTGAGAGCGCATCCGTAATGGTGTGCTCTCAGATATTACTTCCATCTGGAATACAAGCCGGCAATCACTTGCTCAATAGGAGCTTTTCTAATTTCGACATCACAAACCCCATCATATTCCGAAAGAAGCCGCATAAGCGTTTTGACAGATGTTTGAGCAAAATCAATTTCAAATTCATGTACTCCATTCTCCGATGACAACAGTGTCGCATTTTCAAGCGCTGGCACAGACTCGTTTTCTGTTGTAACGATAACTCGAGTCGGGTTTCCGGTGATTTTTCTCAATCCGTTAAAATCACCGTCATAAGCAATTTTGCCATCTGATATCATCAAAATACGCTCGGCCATTTCCTCAAGGTCATCCATGTCGTGGCTTGTGACAATAATGGTAACGCCGTTTTCACGGTTGATCTTTTTAAGGAAATCAATCATTTGACGTTTCGCCACAACATCAAGACCGAGAGTAGGTTCGTCAAGCAGGATGATTTCAGGTGAATGTAATAGCATCATGGCAAGATCCGCCCGCATACGCTGACCAAGGCTGAGTTCTCTTGCAAATGTCTTGCGCAATCTACCGATATCCAAAAGCTCTGTCACCATTTCAAGATTCCTGCGGTACAGAGACTCCGGGATATTCCATACCACCTTTTTCCACTCAAAACTTTGGATGACCGGATGATCCCACCAAAGTTCGGTACGATTGCCAAACAACACTCCCAACTTTGACATAAGCGCTCTGCGCTGTTTTTGGGGGGACATCGACAACACGGAGATTTCGCCGGAAGTTGGGAGCAACATCCCGGACAAGAGTTTCATAGTTGTGCTTTTTCCAGCGCCGTTCGGTCCGGCATAAGCGACAAACTCGCCTTTTTGAATATGGAACGAAACATCCGAAAGTGCGGATATGACTTTCTTTTCGGGCTTTATCAGGTTTTTCAAAAT
>JAISHZ010000056.1 GCA_031262285.1 Lachnospiraceae bacterium
ATGTTTTGTTACCTCAATTTGTCATCGATGTTCTTCCAACGGACGGAATGATCGTAACCATAAGTCCGGATATTATCACGCAGCGTCACAGAGCAACTTTGAAAAAACTAAGTCTACCTCTTTTTAGATTCCACGATTTGCGACACTATTCAGCATCGATCTTACACGCGCTTGGCATTCCCGATCAATACATCATGCAGCGAGGAGGTTGGTCATCCGATGAGACGCTCAAACGAGTGTATCGCGGTACGATCGATACTTACGAAGAGAAATTCAATCAGACCGCAATGACTCATTTTGAAAAAATGCAACACGATTTGCAACACGATTGAAACAAATCCTTTATAATCCGAGCGTTTATAGAATACATATCGGGTTCGAATCCCACCGCTTCCGTTATAAATGCAGTGATTTTAAGGGTTTTTCACAAGTCGTGTTGTAAATCATGTTGCATTTTCTCAAAATGCGTCATAGCGGTTTCATTGAATTTCTCTTGCCGTCCACCCACAAAGCTTTTCTATGGTCTATGTCGTCTTACGCGTCTTTCACTAGCTTCCAGATCACGCAACCTAGGCAGCGGACGCAATAGAAAGGCGTTATAAATGAAATACTATTCCGCTTTGTTTGAGTATGGCGTTCGCAGTATGACGAGATTTTATCTTTCCATCAACGGCTACATTCTTATTTGTTATAGGGCTATACCAAATGTCATGATCTCCCTTGCCGCGCCTAACGAAGTAACATTTATTTTGTGTTAGAATATCCCGCACTCTCTTCTCGTATTCAGCCATTACATTGCTATCCTTTCATGTTTCGTTGCACTGTAATAGATGGGGATAGTGTCGCTATGCTCTATTCCATTTAGTTCAAGAAGTTCTGGAATCGCGAATCTAACGCGCTCTACTAATGCGTCGAATGAGCCGGATTCAAGAACAAGTCCGGGAACATCTTCGCTGGTGGCAACCCAGACACTGGCATCAGAATCCCAAAGAAAATCAACATGATATTCACCCATAATAAATCGCCCTCCCTTAGTCTATGTCTTCTCTACGCTTCCCGATCACGCACCCTAAACATCGCACGTCCTCTGATAGTTCGATATTAGGATAATCCTTATTTAGCGTTAATAGTTCACCATCTCCAAGCTGCTTCACAAAACTCTCTCCGTTAACATAAAATATCCCTATTTCACCGTGTGTGTCAAGTAATCGTTGGTAGGATTTAAATACACATTTTTCCATATGATTTTTCGTAGTTTATATGCTTAGCTTTTGCCATTATCTCCGATGGGCGATTGTTGTCCTTCCCGTCCTTTTCCCATCCTTCATACATGACCGCAACCTTCAGTTCTTGCTTCTTCATACGCTTGTGATCTCTGCTCTTGTGCAGCTCATCGTCGTAGCGTTCCAACATCAATTGTGTAACTTCTCGTCCTAATTCGCATACATAATTGTAAATTTTCTGTTCCAACTCCTGTCAATAGTTTATGAAAATTTCATACCCCACACGTGGATTAACGCATGAAAATTGCAGAGTTGAATGTGTGGAATTTGGGGCTACGCGCCCCCAAACCCTGCGGCCTCTGAATATTCATTCGAGTATATATCGACACTACTTCGATTTAACATGCTTCTCATGTCTCAAGCTTTCTCAGAGGTCTGCAATATTCATGCGTTAATTTTCAAGTATAAAATTTTCATGCGTTAACAACATTTCTGTTCCAACTCCTTGAATGAAATCTGCTTTTCCTCTAAAATAGTGTTCATCACATAGTCTCCTTCGATTTAATCTCGCAATTAATATCATAAAGGAAAACTGTGTGGTTGGGAAGTCAATTCTGCGCCAGTCAACAATGATTTAACCAACTGTTGTTCGTTGTTTTGGAAGGCGCTTAGATGAATTCATCTTTGTTTTCAAAACCAAAACTATTGTCGGTATGAGGACGATCCATGTGCTCGTCCTCGTCATAGTGAAAAGGCGAATCTTTTTCGCATGCGTCCATATGATTATCATCTACATGGTCATGGGAGTCTCCATGCTTTCTTGTAATATAATTGCGGGTATATTTTATTTTCCCGTCAGCATGAATCCCATTCATAAAGCTTTCAGATTTCAGTGTCTTGTATAGGAAAATCAATTTGTCAGCCAATGCACTCGATGGGTTGTCACGCATTTTTTTGCCCAAGATTTCACCGAGTTTTAGAAATTCATGATAGGTAGGCTTTATTATATCTATAAGCTTATGTGTTTTATCGGAACTCTTCATAGTTGTGTCAATATTCAAAAGAACATCTGCGAGCTTGTCCATGAAATCATTATCATGAGCAAGACCGACGCTTTGCGCTATCAAAATATCATACAACTTATTTATGTAGATCTTGTGTTGAGCTTCATCTGTGTTTTGAACGTTAAGCCTTAATCGCAATAAATAAATGATTGGTGAATCATAATTCTCTACTATTATGTCAAAATACCGTTCTGTAATATAAATCACTTGGCTGTTCGTCAAGTTCGCTTTTCTCAAGGTCTCGTAAATATAATCTTTCTTTAGCGATGTGTTGATAACATCTTCGAATAAAACGTCAAGAAAAAGACTTCTGTTGAACATTTTTTCCGCCGCAATTGTCTTGATTGTCATTTCTGTTTTTTTGCTGTCAAAAATTTTTTCTAAAATATCCGTATCTTTAAGCTTTTCTACAGCGGTAATTCTCGTTATTTCAGAGTGGCTGCCTATATAAATTTGATATAGCTCTCTTTGTGATTCCGTTTCTTTTACTCTTATGTCAAATCTTTTTTGTCGAACTCTTTCATACATTGTACCCAATATGATTAACAGGAAAGACAGCGCCAATATCAGAATGATTGTTTGTAAGTCCACCCATATCGCGTTTGTCATATTCCGTTCATCTGATATCAAATTCCAAACACTGATTTTCATCCTCAAAACCTCGCTGGGCGTGTATTTCCAGACGGGATATCTCCTGCTGCCGTGAGCAGTATACTGCCTGAGGTTTTCCCCGCCATACGCTCAACCGCTTCCATCGCAAGCCCGATCTGAAGTTTTTCGAACAAATTTTTATAAAAATACGGTGTGCTTTCTTCCTCGTTACAAAATGGTTGAGGCTTGCCGTATTTTTGAGCCACCGCAATACTGTAAAGACAGCCGCCGTTGCAATTCTCAATGTATTTGCAATCGCCGCAC
>JAISHZ010000077.1 GCA_031262285.1 Lachnospiraceae bacterium
TCTATCGTTCCGGTTCCCCGAACCTTAGCTGTAATATTACCCGGCTGAACATACTGAACCGCAACTTCCGGAAGGGAATAATTTAGTATCGTGTTTGAGAAAAAAGTAAGAACCAACATCACCGCCAAGAAAATAATCGCCGCATTCTTTACCCAGTCTCTTCTTTTTTTTCGATTTTCATTCATTTTCATCTCTCCCATGTGCTCATTTCATGATAATCTTGCGACCCTTTGCGCGGGATAGTGGCTGCGAATAGTAACATACTCTTCCTTCCGCGCACCTTCCGTCGTGGCGCAAATAGTAATGAAGTTCTAATTGGAAACGCTAACGCAATATGTTATCCCTTAATCCCGCCTTGATAAGTGATCCCTTCCACAAGGTATTCTTCTCCATATAAGAATACCAACAAACTAGGCACCATGTAGATCGTCGCGACCGCGAAAGCCAGACCGATCTCCGAAGCATTGATCTTGCTTAAAAAGACAGACAAGGGGTATTTTTCTTGATCAGAAAATAAAACCAAAGGTTGTTCGACCATATTCCAATAATCGATAAAGACCAATATCGCTGCGGAACAAATCACCCCTTTACAGAGTGGCATACAAATGCGAATAAAGATCTGCCACTCTCCCGCTCCGTCTATCTGTGCAGCCTCGACGATCTCCGTCGGGATTCTGCGGATAAATTTCGTAATCAAAAATACCGCGAATGGAGAAAAAATACCGGGAAGCCAGATCGCCCAGTTGGTATCGAGTAGATGGAGCCAGTCTGCGGTCAGATAATTGGGCACTAAGGTAACTTGATAGGGCATCAGCATCAAGATAATATATGTAAAAAATATCAGTTCTCTGAGTCTGCCCCGATATCGCGCAAATCCGTAAGAAGCCAGACAGGCGATGATCAATTGAAAAATAACGATCGGCGCGACCAACACCACGGAATTCCAAAATTTCAACAAATACTCGGGGCTTTTGATCAAAACAGTGACATATTGGCTCGCCGAAACCATATCGGGAATAAATTTTAAGTTCACTTTCTCCGAGATATAGACCTTACCGCCGGTATCCGTCGTAGCAAATACCGAACCATAATTGGCGGAAATCTCTGAAGCAGACATGAATGAATTGGTAAAAGTCAAAATAATCGGTGTCAAAAACAGAAACGCGAATCCGGCAGCAAAAAACGTTGTAATCGCTATGCGAATCTTGGAGTATCCCACACGTCGAAGCGCTTTCTTGTGAAGGGTTTTGGTACTTATTTGTTTTCTAACATTGCTATTTTTCATCCCTCCACATCCTTTCCGAACCATTTCTCCGTAAGGAATAGGATTCCAATTAGTATCACCATCACAAGAGACATCAAAATCGCGGCAGTTGAAAGCTTCTGATAATCTAATTTCCCAAACATATTATTCATATAGTGCTGTAACATATACAAGGTATCGTAGGGATAATCACCCGTAAGCAAATAAATCTCTCTAAAGACTTTAAACGAACTAATAAGAGACATAATCGTCACAAATAAAATCGTGGAAGAAAGATATCGTATTTTAATATAGAAGAAAGTTTGAAATGCTGAGGCACTTTCCAACTTTGCTACCTCTATCACATCTTTGGGGATACTGGCTAACGCCGCCATAAATAAAATCATATTGTAGCCTAAGTTTTTCCACAAAAATAATAAAACAATCACGATATGGGAATATTCTGATTTAAACCAATCGATCCGACTCCCGCCAAACGCCAATAGGATATCATTCACCGCACCGTTATAATCAAATAAAACCTGCCAGATCAACACGACGGATGCGATCGGTACCATAAGTGGACTTAAAAAGAAGGTACGGAACTGACTGCGAAACGGCAATTTCATCTCCAACACGATCGCCAACATAAGAGACAAAACGACCGCCAAAGGAACAGCTACCAACGAAAAAGTCAATGTATTTTTCACCGCTGTCTGAAAAGCGCCATTTTTGACGATCTGCAAATAATTATCAAGGAAGACAAACTCCCCACTGATCGGATTTTTGATTACCGAATAATACATCACCACAGCAAAAGGCACGACGAAAAAAATCAAAACACCAATCACACTCGGCGCTATATATAACGCCGAGCGAAATCGCCGCTTCTTGTGCATCTGATCTGTTTTATGTAATCGTTTCCCTTTGTGGGGGGGTAAAACTTTTGGCTTTTTAATCTGCAAACCCTCATCTCCTCATCGGCAATTTTCTGATACGGTAATTTGCGTCCGCTGTAGCGGATATCTTATCAAAAGTGAAAGCTATTTTTGCTTCCGTAATATTCCACGTGTTTTTTCATGAATTTATTAATTGGTTCCAGACTTTCAGTATTATACTATAAAAAGCAAAAAAGACAAACCTTATTTTTATATTCTGGTGTGAATTACAGTTCACGTGTTCGCCGATCTACGTGAAACATCTTGGCAATGGCAAACCCTTTGACACACGCCCGGCATATCAGAAGGAATGTGTTGGCAAACACTTCAATCAAGCTGATTATGAGAAAAACTCTCATTGTGATTTTCATTTATTTCTCAACTCTCCCACTGATTTGCAGATGTGGTTAGGGAACATACCGAAGCCGCTCTTTATCTGTTGGTATGCCGTTTGTTACTTCAACCCACTCGCCATCTTGGTACACTTCATATTTTTGAAAAGCACAAGGCAAACCCTTTGCCGTTTCGATGTCGCTGCTGTCCATAAGCTGAAAATGTAGGTGTGGCCCAAAGGAGTTACCGGAGTGGCCCACGTTGCCAATTACATCACCGGCTTTTACGTTCTGGCCCACAGTCATCTGTATCGAACCCGTTTGAAGATGGCAAAGCGCCGCGTACACATTTTCCGCCATTTCAATAATGACGAAGTTGCCCGCGACGGATTGCACATCATCGGTTTTGGGGTCAAAGTGGTTAGCAGCTCTGTTGGCACCCGCAAAATCGGAAAAGAGATTTGTGCGTTCCCGTTCCGCATATCCATCCTCGGCTCGGACAACAACGCCATCACAGGGAGAATATATCTCTTGGCCCCAGCAGTAGTAATCACTTATGGAAATCCCAAACAAAAGGTATTTCGGTAGGCTCCCACGATAAGAGGGCCAACCGTTTCTTTCCCAATCGACTTGGATAAAGTCATAGGCATATCTGGTTCCCAATTTGTTTGAACCGTGGCTCGGTATTTTCGTTCCCGGCGTGTTGGGGGCAAGCCATTCACCCCGCATGGGAAACTGAACAATGATTGGCTCTTGCATATCTATCACCTCGTACGCTTCCTCTGTTGGCTCCGTCCCAATCTGCACATTGTTCACAACCACAGCGGCAAACAGGGCAACTATCAAAATAATGCTGGCTCGTGCGGCGATGGGCCTTTTCCCATTCCGCGCTGTTTTACATAGTCGTGGAAGGCTAGAATATCGTCAAACATCATTTCTTTACTAAAACATACTTCCTATTTTTATTCTCCCCTGTAGTTGTTAAAACCCCCAATGTAACCAATTTAAGTAAATAACGCCTTGTCGTCCCAGCCGGTCTGCCGCCAAGTTCTACTGCTTTACTATTTGTAATACCGCCATTCGCTTTTAGGAAAAGATAGATTTTATGAACAAATTCTAACTCTTGATTATTTAACTGATCAACCACTTTGTCTACTATACTATCCGTCGCTGTATCACCAGCGTTTCCTTGACCATATTCCTTGATTGTTTTGAGAATGACATCAAGCATAAACTCGATAAATTTCGTTGAATTATTTTCTTTGTCACTAATCGCCAACATATCGTAGTATTGCTGTTGATTTGCATACACAATGCTTTCAATCGGAATCCATTCAAACACCTGTTGCCATTTTGACAAGATTAGATTTTGCCATAAACGCCCCATCCGACCATTACCATCCGGGAACGGATGAATCATTTCCAATTCAAAATGAACCACACAACTTTTAATCAGGGCTGGTACATCATCTGTTTTAGCCCAATGGAACAATTCTTTGATCAGATTGTCTACAAATTGCGGACGTGCGCCGATATGAACAACATTGCCTTTACTATCGTAAACACCGACATCATCTCTTCGAAACCGACCACTTTCTTTCACTAGATCTTTTGTCATGAGACCATGCGCTGTTAGTAAATCATCAATTGAATATGGATTCAATTTGAAAACGGTCTCGTAAGCTTCATAAGCATTTTCAACTTCTTGAACTTCATTTGGCGGACCCAGCACCCGCTTCCCATTGATGATATCCGTCACTTGTGCAAGAGAAAGAGAGTTGTTTTCTATCGCCAAAGACGAATGAATGGAACGAATGCGGTTTTCTTTCCTAAGGTGCAAGTTTCTTTCGTGCTCGATTTCAAGACGAGTAGTCGCTTGCGTGATCTCTACGATCAAATTTAGCATTTTATTTGTTATTGAAAATGGTGGTTTCATAGGCTTCGCATCCTTTATCTATCATTTATTCAACATTATCTTAACATTTATCTACCATTTTATCCACCACTTTTGAAGTCCACCTCGGTCGGCGACTTGCCGTGCCGGATTGCTTCTTCAAACTCGTACAGTTTTTGCACCGTTTTTGTACAGAAACGACCCTCGCCGTTCACAGGCTCAGTGCAACCGTACTGGCAAGTGTAGGTATCGCCGATTTCATGTCCGTTGCGGCAACCGATTCTAACGTGGGTATCATAGGGATCCCATATCGAAGTACAGAACCGCAAAGAGAGTCTAACACCCACCCCCCAACTCTTTGCGGTTCGTCCGGTATACAATTCCAAAACCCATGGCAAACGAACATATAACGCAGCAGTTACTGTTTTTCATCCATATAAACTTGCGCACGGCTCTGAATGATTTTGGCAACCTCTTCCGCTGATTTTTGCCCTGCAAAATAAGGTGCTGTTTCTTCCGCGATAATGGTAAAAAGATCTTGATTCGTCATCAAACCTCCTGACAAAGAACCCGCTGAATCAATCAATTTACGAATATTTTCAATATCTTCTTCTTTTGCTGCATAAATCTCATACCGCTCTCCATTCCCATACCCAATACTGGAAATAGGCATTTCGACTTGTTCTCCATTCTCATCCGTCATATATTGAGGAACCATCGCTTCTTCAAACATTTTTTCCAAAGCGGATTTGAAACTGGGGAATCCCCACGAATACCGATTGTTATTATTGCTATTTGAGTAAAGGTATTCCATAAACTCCCATGCAGCCTCTTTATGTTTCGATTTTGACAAAATTCCATACAACCCACCACCGGAACTAGTTAAAAACACGCCAGACGATTCATCCGATGTGGGATATCCAATAAAAGATACCGGTTCTCCTCCGAATTGTGCCAAAATCGCCAGATAAGAATCCACATCCCCGAAACCGCCGCTCATCAGCAGAAGGGAATCATCCGCGATACGCTGCGCTTCCGAAGGCATCTCTTGATCATAGTCATACTCCGCCGGAAATCGATTGGCAATTTCCAGATACTTCACAAATTCGTCTGTATCAAAGCTACATTTACCGGTTTTCCAATCGATAAAGGAATCTGCATTGGTCATTAAGAAGACTTGCAAGATGACATCCTTGCTGGCATAGGAGAGCAAATCTGCATCGGGGTATTCATCCATGATAGCCAAGATATCATCTACGGTCCAGCTTTTCCGCTCTTGTAGGATAGATTTCTTTCCGGCAAAAGCTTCAATATAAAAAGTTTGCGGTATCGTAATTAAGACATCATCGAATGTATAAGCATCCAAGACAGATTCCACAAAATCTTCTTTACTCAATACAGTACTCGCATCCAAATAAGGCGTTAAATCTTCAAAAGCACCTTTGGCGGCATATTCAGCAACGTCTAACGAATCCAATGAAAAGAGATCCATATTTTTACCGGATGCAATATCATCGTTCATAGCAGCCATCGCATTGGTATAGTCCTCTTCCGAATAATTACCGGATGGCTGATAATAGACCTTACAAGCGATTCGATACTTATCACTTCTTTTGTTAAATGCCACGATAGCTTCTGATAAGGTTTGATCAGACATAAACGCACCAAAATTGATCATCTCTTTCTCGGGAATATCAGCCACAGCGGTCTTTTTCAACCACGCCAGTTCTGACCAACTACTATTTTCATCCCAATAATTCATGACTACGACCACTCTTCCATCGGATAAAACTGCGAAATATGAAATCGACGATGCGCTGATATCACTGTCTATCCAATTGAGAATCGGAGTTGAAGTCTGTGTGGTCAGATCATAATCGCATAGCGAAGACCCATCATTCATCAAAAAATCGGCGTTAACCCCTTCGTTCAGTAGTCCAATACCATTAAAACTGTAGTTTTCATAAGTGGCACCGAGTTTTTTGGCAGCAAAATCCACCTCCATTAATCCGGGACCGTTATTCGTATAACTATACAGATAAACTTTTCCATCTTTGGCTCTACCTAAGGTAGATACATAATCTGTCGTTTCGATCTTCCCATGGAAAGATCCATCTGCCGCGAACAAATAGATACTGGTATCTCCCGGAATATAGATCCGATCTTGCTCGTCCACATAGATATCTTGGAGGTAAACTCCCTCATCGATGATCTCATTTAATGGTTGCTCAAATAAGAAATTCCCGCTTTCGTCTATCTCGTACATCGTAAAACTCGAAACGCCATCCATGGAAAAAACACTGGAAAGTGCCAATATGTTCCCATTACTTTTCACAGTAAAAGAGGAAAAACTTTCGTTTTCTAACGATCCCAAAGAAATGGTTTTGGTCTCTCCTACTTCTAATAACGAGAAAAAGTTTATGGTGGTTGTAGGTGATAAAAAATAATCTACATTATCCGAATTATCCGGATTATCCGTTTTTATGTAGCTTGGATATTCCGTTGTCATATAGTAAAAATAGTCATTCCAAATCTCATGATTCGACATATTCGAATTCGCACCGATATCCAATTCTTGATAGGTAGCCTGATAAACATAACCATCAATGCCAAAATTGGATACATCCGACGCTTCTTCTTTTCCGCAACCACCAAGTCCTACACACCACAAAACAAACAGAAGAACTCCAAACAACTTACTCGAGCAAAAACTCCTTTTGTGAATACGTTCTCCCCTTCGCTCCCTTTTTCCCTTGTAATCGCTACAAGATCCTTTCGGTACAACAGCTTTTTGATTCATACTTTCTCCCATCTGCGCAACAACTGCGCGTGTACCAATCAAGCAGTTTGAAAACTTCCATAGTTTCAAACGTCACTTTCTTGTCTTTTTCTTACAAAATAAGTCTTTATTTCTAAAAGCCGACTTTAAACAGGATTATAACATCAATTTTCCGGAAGATCACTTTAATATTTATTAAGATTCTCTTAAGAAGAGTCAATCATTACGATTCACGCATTCGCCGATCTACGTTTAACGCTTACCAATACACAGAACCGCACAGAGAGTCTAACACCTACCACCCCGGCTTTGTGCGGTTCGTCCGGGATACACAGCCTTTGAAACGTAGATCGGCGAACCCGTAAATCAATGTCACTTACTTAAGAGTTTTTGAGCATTGACAAACCGAAAAAAGAGCTGATTTTATGCCGATTCCTCTAGTCGACATTTGTATCAGAAGTCTTAAGTAACTGACATTGCTTCATAGATTCTCCGATCTACGTTTAGCGCTTATCAATACACAGAACCGCACAGAGCCGAGGGGAGTTTTGGGTGTTATACGTTCTGTGGAGATGAGACCAAGTGAAAATGAGCGCTTGCTTGTGCGCACATTTTCACTGTTCTGGGCTCATCGGAACGCCCAGAGAGTCTAACACCCAAAACTCCCCTCGGCTCTGTGTGGTTCGTCCGGGATACATTGCTTTTGAAACGTAGATCAGCGAACGCCTAAATTGTAACAACCAAAAAACTTTCCGGTTTTACTGTTGCATATTTGCTATCTTTGAGGTAAAATCAAATGCAAGTGGGGGGAAGTGGTACGAAGTGGGGCATAGTGGTACAAAAGATTGAAAGAAAAGACAAGCTATACGCAACAACGACACAGCGCAATGTAAGTACGCAAGCGAACCAACGGTACGCATAGCGAACCAACGGTACGCATGCGCACCACAGGTACGCGGATGGGAGCTAGTATGTTTATGAGTCAATATAATCATACGCTTGATCCCAAAGGCAGGCTGAGCATCCCCGCCAAATTCCGAGAAAGCTTAGGAGAGGAATTTGTGGTGACCAGGGGAATGGATGCCTGTCTATATGTCTATGCCAATGAAGAATGGAGCGTGTTAGCAAAGAAACTGACATCCTTGCCGCTGACCAATAAAGAAGCGCGAAAATTTGCGCGGTTTATGCTTTCGGGCGCTGCAACGGTGGAAGTCGATAAACAAGGACGAATCCTCCTACCGGTGAATCTGCGAACCTATGCAGATTTGGAAAAGGACGTGGTACTCGTAGGAGTGGGAAGTCGAATTGAGATCTGGAGCAAAGAGAATTGGGAGACCGCAGACGCAGATAACGATATGGACAGTATCGCTTTGTCCATGGAAAATCTCGGTCTAACCATTTAAATACACGAGATCAACGGAGAACAGACTATGAATTTTGCCCATTCCTCAGTTCTCCTAAAGGAGAGCATCGAACACCTCAACATCAAACCGGACGGCATCTATCTTGACGGAACCGCAGGCGGAGGGGGACACAGTGAAGCGATCGCAAAGTGCCTTACAAAAGGGAGACTCTTTGCAATGGATCAAGATGAAGACGCGATACAAGCAGCATCCGCCAGGCTTTCCAACTTTACGGACCAAGTACAGATCATTCGCGGAAACTTCGCAAATGCGAAAGAATACCTTTCTGCAAGGCAGGTACCGGCACTTGATGGTATTTTACTGGACTTAGGAGTGTCTTCCTACCAATTTGATTCGCCGGAGAGAGGATTTTCCTATCGCTTTGACGGACCATTGGATATGCGGATGGATCAAAGCAAAGAGGGTACAGCAGCAATCATCGTCAATGAATACTCCCAGGAGCGTCTCGCACGAATCATCGAACAGTACGGAGAAGAAAAATTCGCGAAGAACATCGCGAAGCATATCATAAACGAACGAGCAAAAAAGAGGATAACCACCACTTTTGAGCTAAACGACATCATCAAAGCCGCTATTCCGGCTAGAATGCGTCGCGACGGACATCCCTCCAAGCGGACATTTCAAGCGCTGCGGATAGAATGCAACCAAGAACTCGA
>JAISHZ010000130.1 GCA_031262285.1 Lachnospiraceae bacterium
TATAATCCGTCATAACTTCACGCACAAAAGCAGTTTGCTCATCGCTTAGTTGCAATGCTTCCCTCGGTTCCTCAAGGGGGGCGATATCCTTGTTGACAGGGTTGCGATAATAAGAGGTCGCTTCTACG
Organism: Lachnospiraceae bacterium; assembly: GCA_031262285.1. The sequence goes on from JAISHZ010000130.1 coordinate 129, forward strand.
CGAATGGCATCTTCCAGACTCAAACTACGGATCGTTTGTGCGGACACGCCAAGTTTCCCCGTAATCCATTCGTATGGAATGGTTTCATATTGGATCAATTCTGTTAACAGTCTGGCTTTCGCAGTTTGGCTTTTTCTGGTAGCTTCGCCCAATCGAGATATCGTTTCTTCCTTGGTCAAAAGCCTAACGATGACGCGTCGCTGCGCTTGCTTGATGGTTTGTTTGGCCGGCAAAACGGTCTTGAGTGCCTGTGACATTGTTGCGCCAAAGGTACGTCGTATCCAAGCCGCCAGTAAAATCATACGTTCTTCAAGAGGTGTACTATTGGGGGAAACTCCCGCTATTTCTTTCACCTTTTGCGGAGGCAACACGCTTTCTTGCGATAACCCGATGCAATACCCTGTAATCAAGCGATTCCCTTTGCCAAACGGTACCAACACTCCTGTTCCGATTTGAATAGACGCGAGAAGTCGGTTCGGTATCGCATACTGAAAAGGTCGATCGACATTTTCATGGGAAATGTTCACGATAATATCCGCATAATGGGTACTCACCGTCCCCTCCCTTCTTACGTTTGTTTGCATCTTGGCATCGTATCTTTTGGTTTCGATCTCTCTAATGACTTACCTTATCATCGGTAGCTGCGATCTGTGCAACGATACTGCGTTCATCCATGGGGTATTTCACTCCATGAATCTCTTGATAATCTTCGTGTCCCTTACCTGCGAGTACGATCATATCGCCTTGTTTGGCGTGGGTAATCGCGTAGCGAATCGCTTCTTTTCGGTCGCAGATCTCCATGAATGCGCCATTGGTCGGCAACAATCCGGCTTTGATATCTGCCATAATCGCATAAGGATCTTCTGTTCTGGGATTATCCGTCGTGATAATCGTCAAATCAGCTAGTTCCCCGCTCACTTCTCCCATTTGAAATCTTCTGTCTCTAGCTCTGTCGCCACCGCATCCGAATAAGCAAATCAAGCGCGTCGGTTGATATTCACGCAATGTCGTCAGCAGATTTCTAAGTGCCATCGCATTGTGCGCGTAATCAATTAACAAGGTGAAATCGCGAAATTGCGGTAACACTTCGATTCGTCCTTTCACTTTGACAAAGGACAATGCTCGTAATATATCATCTTCTCTTACCAAGAAGTGGCGACAGACCGCAATCGCTGCCAAGGAATTGTATACACTAAATAATCCCGGCATAGATACTTTTGCTTCATAATCAGGCGACATAGGCGCGTCCATAGACCCCAACACTCGAAATGCTATCCCCGGTTTACCGCCTTGCATCGTCAGTTTGGGGGACTGAGCGCGAAGAGAGGCATTTTCATTCATGCCAAAAGTACAGATGGATTCACAAGTATTTCCCTTGAGAATCAGTTCGGCATTTTCGTCATCAATATTGACAATCCCATACCGACATTTGCGGAAAAGAATCGCTTTGCATTCTCTGTACTCTTCAAAGGTGTCGTGTTCTCCCGGTGCGATATGATCCACGTCCAGATTGGTAAATACCCCAACTTCAAAGGTAAAGCCATCCGTTCTGTGCATTTTCAAGGCTTGCGAAGAAACTTCCATCACCACCGTATCGAGTCCGGCATCTACCATCTTTTTGAAGTATTCTTGCAGTAAATAGGATTCCGGGGTGGTATTCCCTGCGTGTATATGCTCATTGCCGATGATGACTTCGATCGTCCCGACGAGACCGACTTTTCTGCCCGCGTTTTCCAGTATATTTTTAATCATGTACGTAGTCGTGGTCTTCCCTTTGGTGCCGGTGATTCCGATCACTTTGAGTTGTTTCGCGGGATGCTCAAAGTATGCGGCAGATATCAATGCCATCGCATAACGCGTATCAGCCACACGGATTACGGTAACATGGGATGGTAGACCTTCAACCGGTGTGGATACGACTACTGCAATCGCGCCATCTTCTACGGCTTTGGTTGCAAACAGATGTCCGTCGAACTTGAGTCCGCTGATACAGAGGAAGAGAGAGTCTTTTTCAACTTTTCGGGAATCGTAGACCACTTTCGCAATCTCGATATTTACGTCCCCTTGTATGCATTCGTATTCTAAATGTTCCAATAGTCGGCTTAGCTTCATCCTTGCTCCCCTCTACGTGCAACCTTGTGTTGTACCGAATTGCACGCTGTGTTTGATATGATGTTCTATTCTACTCCATTTGGATCGATTGTACCACTACAAAATTGAACACTACAAAATTGAATACCGTTCATGTGTTCGGTAATCTAGTTACAGTTCATGCGTTCGCCGATCTACGTTTCAAAGGCAGCGTATCCCGGACGAACCACACAGAGCCGGGAGGCGTTTTGGGTGTTAGACTCTCTAAGCGTTCCGATGAGCCCAGAACAGTGAAAATAAGCGCACAAGCAAGCGCTCATTTTCACTTGGTCTCATCTCCACAGAACGTATAACACCCAAAATGCCTCTCGGCTCTGTGCGGTTCTGTGTATCGATAAGCTTTAGACGTAGATCGGCGAACGCGCGAAAGTTGTAATCAAAAAGAAATCTTGCATTCATTGTAATGAATAATCTAGAGTTCCCTGTACGTTTTTCTAACTACGGTCTAAAGCCTTAAAAATCAAGGTTCTGTCTTCGTGTAATTAGAATTTACGTATTCTAATTACACCACGAATGAATTTCTTGCATACCTTATGTTTATTGTACTTTGCACTGTAGTTAGAAAAAGCCGCAGGGAACTCTAAATAATTGGTTACTCTTAAAGGGGAATTGATCATTTGAAAACATACCGATTTTTCGGTACATGATGTTGATTTATGGAATTCTTCTCTGTAATGATATGTTCTGTAGAATAGATTGATAAAACAAAAACTATGAATGAGAATGTCATAAGATTTGAAGCGATTAAATCGTTCTTTCCTATTAGGTATCTCATTCATAGTCCTTTATCATATGTATAATAGAAAACTAACACATTGTGTCGAAAAAAGCAAGTGGTTTTTTGATATGTATTTTATACCATTTATGTTGATCGTTGCTATTTGTCTGTTCGCCGATCTTCATTTATTGATAATTCCTGCATAGAACAACACAAAGCCGGGATACACTGCCCTTAAAAGTCGATCAGCAAACGCGTGATTAGTAATCATTTTTCTTTGTGATCTTTATTCACCTTTGCTATAAATCTTAATCACGATACCTCCCCGCTCTTCAGAACAAACTTGTCCTTGTAGATCCGCGCTTTCCAATCCTTTTAAAGCATTACTGTCGGTGATAATACGCGGTTTCGTTAGCAAGGGGTCTCCTTCTGCCGGTATTCTTCCTTCGTTTTCTATGAAAATGCGACACGGACAGCCTTCACGGTCTACCCCCTCCAGGATATACCGAGCGGATAATAGCCTTTTTTCTCCGGTATATTCCACTTGCGTGTCCACACCCCCCGGTAATACCTTTCCGTGGAAGTTTTCACAGTCCACGTCTCCATGGAAAAGAATCATAAGCGCGGTTCCCCTTTCACTTTTTACTTCATAAGTTGCATCTAATTTGATTTGGATGCGTAAGACTTCCTTCATAATGAATCCTCCTTGTTTTCTCGATGAATGTCACCGCACTACATCTTCTTATTTGAATTCTGCGGAATCTAACCACTACATCTACATATCTGTTTCATTATTTAATTTAATAAAAATAACTGTTTTCTCTTTCAGCGAAATCTTTCCTACCTGATAGCCAAACGCAAGAAGTTCTTTTTTTGCATTTAAGAAAGAATGATCCATCGAAAACCCAAGTATTTCTTTGATGTCGTCATGCGTGAGTTTAAAAGACTCACGGTTATCACTTTTTACGTATTGCCATAATTTGTCGTATTTACTCATTTGAATGCCCCCATGGTTGTTCTTGCAGATAAAACATATTGACGAATACCATCACGAGGATAGGGATAAGTTTCGATCTTGATTTCACGATCATAACAAATGAGAGCCTTCAAATATATTAAATAAATCAATTCGACTATTCGATCTGCCATCAGTATTAATGAACCGTGAACTTCGTCTTGATACTGTAAATCTGCACCCTCTCCGAATTTCCCTGTTTTATCCACATACTAAGTCCAATTTTGAGATAAAGTATAGGAAACTTGGAGATTGATTATTTCTAATATTCATATGTAGCCCAATCTCTTTTGCCCATTTGCACTTTTCTTTCCCGATTTCATAATAGGACGTGGCTTCCTTTTTTAATTTGTTTACTCCACCATTGTATACTGCATCTGCTAGAATTTCCCATGTTCCGATGATACTATCTTGTTTATAATTTTTGATCACTTGCTGCTTTACATTGGGATATGCCTCATTTAATGCTTCCCTATCTCCAAGTAACCAAGCTTCTATTTCTTCAATTGCAATACAAAAAAACACCGGTACGGAAAGGTTTAGCGAATTGCAGTAATCCACTAAGCTATTTTTCAACGCGAAACAATCATTATCATCATTATCCAAAATAACAAATATTGCTTTTTTACCCGGCATATCGATGATCGTTTTGTTTATTCCTTTTAGATAATTCGGCAAATCGTTTAATAATCGATGCGACTTCACACTAGAAATTTTACTATTTTTGAGTGGTATTCTTCCAATCCCTTTAAAGCCATGAATACGATATTGCATATTTTCTCTATTGACTTTATATTTTTTCATAATTTCGTCTATAAGGATTTTACCGGATTCATCTTCGACCAATAATTCTAAATAAATGTATTCTTCCATCTTTCCCTCTTCTATCCAAAATAATCACTGTACCACAAATCGCCCAAAGCGATCTCTTCATTGCATAACTGTTTAACATACATATAATCAGAAGCTCTGGTAATTTTAGAAAATCCGTCTTCTTTCTTTTCCAATACCCACACTTCATCCGGTGATAAAGCATTTACGAAAAAAGGACTATGCGTTGTAATAAATAATTGCTTAGAATAAGCTCCTTTTAAACTCTTTTTCATTTGATCCGCTAAATCCGCCAGATATTTATGATACAACCCGTTTTCGGGTTCTTCAATAAACACTAATGGTCTTGCGTCTTTTTCAAACAAAAGTAAATAGTACGCCAACAGTTTCAGTGTTCCATCAGACATCTTTTGAGAATAAAACGGTTCTTGAAATCCTTTTTCTAAAAATTCTAAAACCAATTGTCCATTCAGCAATTTTACAGGTTTTATAGAAGTTATCCCTTCTAATTTCGTTCTGATAATTGATAAGACTTTTGAAAAATCCTTCGGATCTTCTCGATAAAGATATTCTGCCACATTGTTTAAATTGTTCCCAAGGCGATTTAAATATTTTTGAGGACCGGCATTGGGTATTTCTCTAGCCGAAGCAGGGCTAAAATAACACAAGTACCAGTTCTTTAAAAAATTTTTAAAATTAACGATTCTCGGGTGTTCTCTAAGTTCACCTAATGTAACTACGCCTAGCTGTCTGGGATCTGCTAATTCAACTTCTACTTTTTCACCTATTTCTTTATCTTCTTCTTCTAAAAAGCCGCTATTTTTCCCTTTAAACGCAAACCCTTTTCCAAATGCTAAATATAAAAAGGAAAGTGGCCAACCATACCTTTCTTTTGCCCTTCTCTGTCTTAATCTTTCCTTTTCTACAATAGGTCTATCCGACTTATCAAGACCGATCGCCAATTCATAAGTAATAGGAGATTCATTACTAGTTTCTCTATAATAAATCTCAAACTCGATTGGACCATCCGCACCCTGTGATACGAGTTTGTCGTACCCACCCCTTCCGTTTAGGTCACAGGCATTTTCAACTCCTTTTTCCATACAATCAGCCAAAAAGCCAAATGCATCCGCAACAGTACTTTTACCTGTTCCGCGTTGACCAATGATTGCATTGATATTCATTAATTCTTTCTGGCTCTTGTCAGTCAAAAGTCTTCCCATTTTAATATCTTTTAAAGATCCAAAATTTCTGATTCGTATACCCACAATTCGTCCCATGATCTGTCCTTTCACAATAAGTTTTGGAGATACTACATAGCCATTTCCCTAAAAAGCGTTTCTTACCGAAATAAATCCCGGATCCAGACCACCTGCGCAGCAGAACATATTGGCTACCGTGTAATCTTTCATTTTTGCTCCCTTTTTCGTTTCTACCATAAACTTATCTCTCGGATAATTCTTGTAACACTTTAAATTGTTCTTGCGTAACAATCTTCT
>JAISHZ010000139.1 GCA_031262285.1 Lachnospiraceae bacterium
CGTCTATCTGAGAAACTGCTTGGTTAACTGCAAATACCTCTGTTTTGAGGGAGTGCATCTTAACGTTAATATCTAGGGAACTATCGCCATATTGGGTACTGATTTCCTCTAAAAGCTGATAATCTTCCATAACGTTATGATCCATATATTTACTGATGGCATTGGCTTCTGCGCGAAGCACATTGACAGCATCCACTACCGTAACGCTGGTATTTTTAATTTCTTTCACCGCTTGGGCGATCTCCATGCTAAGTTTTCCTACATTTTCCGCTACGACACTAAAACCTTTCCCTGCTTCTCCGGCTCTGGAAGCTTCTATACTTGCATTGAGACTAAGCATCTGGGTCTGACTGGCGATCTTCTCTATCTTTATTGCTATTTTTTGTACTTGATGAATTTCAGAAGCTCGTTCGTTGGCTGTCTGCATACGTTCTTCAATTTCATGCATTTCCCGAATGGTACGATTCTTGTTGGTCTTGGCTGTTCGGGAAGCATCAGAAGCCTTTTGATTAATGCCATTGGTAAATTCCAATACTTGGTTGGTTCTGTCAGCAAGAGCATTAACTTGATCTGTGATTTGATTCAGATGCTCTGTTACAACTTGACAGGAAGCACTGCATTCTTCCATGTTAGAGGAAAGGGTAGACACATTATCATTAATTAATTGAACTTTCTGGGTGTTATCTAATGTAGCACTTGTTAGTTGATGGCTGCTTTCCGTCATATTCTTGCCTGCATCGGCCACATGTCTGATCAGTGCTCTGATTTTTTCCATGAATGCATTGGTGCTGTTGGCAATTACTTCTAGTTCATCACCGCTTCGCATCACTACTTTTTGGGTGAAATCTCCTTTGCCTGTTGAAAGCCCTTTTATCTTAGTATTGAGTTGTTTCAAATTGCGTCCGATGCTAATACTGATCACAGCTGCACAGATGATTCCTAGAAGCGATACCACAATACCAAGAATCACAATCGTATGGCGCAGGATGTCCATCTGCTCGACCAAATGATTGACATTGATATCTACCGCAACGATTCCTACCAGTGTATGACCACTATCATAGATAGGACTATACGCACTTAAATGCGTGCCGTCTTCATCTGTAAAAAATTCGTCATCAGTGGTGGTAGCACCTGCAAAGGAATCCTCCATATTACCTTCAAAGTCAAATATCTCATTGATCGCGCCGGGAGCTTCCGTATCGGTATCTACCACATATACCATCTGACCATCGATAAGTTTGCGAAGGGTATAGATATACTCCAAACTGCTGTTGTCGCGAAAATTTGCCAATACATCATAAACAGAATGAAATTGTGGACTATCTTCCATCCCTTCTTCAATTTGGGCAAAATCATCGCCATTCACAAAGGAAGCAGCTGAAGCAGTTAACTCCATACTGTTATTCTTTGTTAAGTTGATTAAATTGGCGCTGGCTTGTCGATAAATGGATATTCCAAGAATCAAGCAGCATAAAATGCTGGTTGCTGAAATGAGTAAAAGCAGTTTTACAGAAATGCGCAATCTTCTAACTTTCATATGTTTATTTCCTTTTTGTGTTAGCTGTTTACTACGTGATAATTTAGTATAGCACAAAAACGGAAAGTGTCATATATTTTTCATTCTTTCGTGAAATATGATTTTTATGGATGTGCTCAAACCCGTGATTTTCTCTTATGATTCATATATTGACGAATATAGATATCGAAGATAAAATGAAGCGAGGTAAATAAATGATGAATCCACTTCCATTTCGCGATAATACGGTCATTCCACTTAGCAATTACTGATTATGGAAGCAATCCGTAAAAAGACATTCATAAAAGCACTGCTTTTCATAGAACCTTAGGATAAATTTAACAAATGCGTTAAAACGAATAGAAAACATTCGCGTCAATTTGGATTATTTCGAGGCGATCGAAAAGCCAGATTTCGGATATGGAAAACGGTATCAAATCGTCTTGGAGCTAATCGCCTGAAATGGCCGCATAGTAAATGTTTTAACCGCATGGATCGCGGAAAAAATAGTTGCATCATATAAGCACTTATGTTGTTGACTAAGAAAGGAAAATAAGATTTTGAAAATAGCCTTACTGTCCGATATCCACGGTAATCTACCCGCTTTCAAAGCGACGCTCTCCCAGATAGAGGGGATGGGTATATCCCATATCATTATTTTAGGTGATTTGATTTCAGATTTTTATCAGTACACCCATGAGATTATTCATCTGGTACAAAACACCACCGCCTATGTCATTCGCGGTAATCGCGAGGGTTATATGATCGATCGTTCTAACCATCCAAACGACACCACATGGGAGCAATACCGACATTTTTCCGAAAATCTTAGAACCTTTCAAGAACTGACCGACGAGGATATAGATTACATCAAGCATTTGCCTCACGCGCTGTCCCTAGATTTCGGAAAAGGCTTTTCATTAAAAGCGGTACATGGATCTCCCTTTTCAGAATTCGACCTGATTTACCCTGATAAAGAATCGTTAATCCAGCGTTCTCTCGACGCAATTTCGGAAAACGTCCTGCTATGCGGACATACGCACACGGCATTTCATAAAAAGATTGATTCTAAAATCATCCTCAATCCAGGCTCGGTTGGAATAAACTTTGAACAAGATGAGTCGGCGCAGTTCGCTGTGATAACATATTTAAATCAGGAGATTTTCATCGAACACAAAAAAGCAAAATACGACTATCATGCGTTCAAGAAATCCTGCGATCAGGAAAATCCATGGGTTCACCTCATCTTAAAAAGTATGGAGGATGGAACAAATCACACGATACGATTTGTTGAAGAAGCCAAGAACCGTTGGGGTATCTTTCCGATCCCGAATGAGTATTATGAAACTTTATTTGATGAGTGGTGCAAACAAGGAGTACTCTAGCCATCTGTGATGAGAAATGAGCAAAATCATGCAAAACGAAAAAAGCAAAATTGTAGCAATAAAAAGTAAATCCGCGATCGTGATCATTCTCTTACTGGTCATCAATCTAGTTTTTTCAGCTTGGTTGGCAATACATCTACTTACTCCGAAAGCATCCGGTGTATCGGAGCTAGGACTTGCGAGCGCCGAACAAACATATCTGTTTATCGGCACCAACGATAAGGACACACACCAAGCCGAAATACCTTTTCACGAAGCCAAAGAAATCGTTGCAGCAGTGCTTGCCAATCATGGGGTCACAGATTTTACAACATGGGACGCACATGGCGGATGGCTAGGTACGGACAATGTCGCCACCTATGAACAAACAATTGTTTATATTCTCTATACACAAGATGAAACATTGCTCGAAGCAATCGTAGATGAATTGTGCGTGCGTCTGAACCAATCTTCGATATCGATCTTTATGCCTCAGGGAAACGCCGGATTGTATTTTGCGGAAGATCAAAATTGATATACGTCATTATGTTTTTTTCAATATGTAAAGTACTAGTATAAAGAAATTTAATTAACTTCATGTTATGAATTGACCGGATCACAGTAATGCTCTCAAGCGTTTTGAGTGGAAACATAAGGGTAATTGAAAACGTTTATACTAGTATCAAGGTATTTAATTAACTTTTTGTTATTAATTAACCGGATCACAGTAATGCTCTCAAGTGTTTTGAGTGGAAACATAAAGCTAATTGAAAATGTTTATACTAGTACAGGGATTTGTATATATCTGTTCTTAATACAAAAACAAAAATATCTAAAAAAACGACATATTTGTATGCATTCTCTCTCCTCATATGATACGATATTCGTTCAGACGATTCAAAATCGTTAAACTAGTATAAATGAATCTAATTAGTTTTATGTTATTGTAACGCTTAATCACAGCAATGTCTCCATATTAATATGCCGAAAATCATTACTGTAGTTCAGAAGATCAATCACAGTAAGTGAATGAATTCGTTTATGCTGGAAATATTCTTATCCCAGCAAATACTCCCTCTTAGGATCATGACGCTGACAATTTGCTTTCACCGATGGGATACTGTGATTCGCGTAACAATAGACACAGCCATTTTGGCAAGTATTGTATGCACCGATATCCACTGCCGCAATACAGCCACAGCCGGGGCGTTGGTTTTTGTCTGATTTCGTCGTGACGGTATAACCACAGATTTTTTCAATGGTTTGCCGATCTATGCAACTTGCAGGGTTTATTCCGTATGTTGTAAGATTCATTTTTTCACAGCAGGCACGGACAGGAAAACCAACGCGCGCAGCAATATAGGCAAATGATTTGCTGATGATCTCTATTTCTTCGGTTATGATATCTCGAACAAGCGGTGTTTTTAGCTTGCGGTATAAGTCCACAAAGCTAATGGTGACACTATTTGTATAGGGAGATAGCTGCTCACTCATCCTTTGGAAATGTTCTGTGTGATATGGGATATCAATCGTGTCGTTTAAAATAATCGGATCATAACGCCAGAATAACCGCTGCGCTCCTATCTGCTCGCCAAGTTCGCAAAACGTGCGGATGATATCTTCCTTGAGCGGGAGGTTGCGTTCCATATCCTTACCATATGGCGTAAGGGTAAATTGAAAATAATACCGATATCCCATTTCATCCAGTTTTGACAGCAAAGGCAACATCGGTTTCGGATTTTTTGTCCAGAAAACAATACATTCCACCAATTCCGGCGTTAGCTCAATACGCTTCGTTTGTGCAGGGTTAAAGGGATTACGGGTACACAAATACCCCGCTTCCAAGCGGTTCATCAACCACTCTGTATAATATGAAGGAATATCCGTTCGCCGGGATGCTGATAGTATCATATAGTGATCTTCTCTCCTATTACAAGTTGGTTATTTGATTAGATTCTCAAGCGGGTTACAGCATACAACAATGCACAAAATCCAATGACTTCTAGGCTTTTTTTCGGACTATATAACATATTTTGCTACCATCTGCGCGTAGGCGGCGCGCGTACCAATCAAGGAGTTTGAAAGTTCACTTACTTTCAAACTTGTTCACCTAAGAGATTGAATTTACCCTCCATTCTATTACTATTGTTTTTTCTTCGCCGGATAAAATTCATCAAAGAGTGCCATGTAATCAGTCAGCATTTCAAGTGACGGCGGTGTGAACATATATGCCGCGCAGGAGCATTTTTCAATCTTTTTTCCTTCAAGAACATATGACTTGCGGATTTTACACTGAAAATCTTCCGGTTTTTTGCCGCCGCAACGGGTGCATATACCTTCTTCACTTGCGAAAATCTCTTTTATCGCTGGTGACGCGTTTTCAATATACGCGGTATGCTTGTCAATATTATCAAAGTACAACCGCAGCACCAATCCGGCGGGATCGTGGAGTAGCAGTCGCGCATACACCTTGCCATGATTGCCGCCTTTTTTGCTGTAAATAAGCTCGTAATATCTCCAACCGTATCCTCTCGAACTGCCGATTGTGTTCCCCGCGTTGTAGCCGCGTTTATACATCTCGCGGTCAAAAGCGGCGATGAAGTCGCGGTTTTCGGGTGTGATATAATCAAAGCTCGCGTCTTTCAGCAGATCGGGGATTACGCTTTCGCTCACACAGGAGACTGGTAACCAAATCTCAACAATCGAATCAAGCTTATCTCCACCTTTGAATTTTTCGGGGACATAGCGTTCTACAATAAAATCGCCGCGCTTAATGTACCGTTCCTTATTCTTTTCAAGCCACTGCTCCATTGCGGCGTATTCGCTGTCGTAGCCGTTCGCAACAAGAACATCGAACACGGCATATTCACCGGCAGGGAGAACCGAGAAATTCCAACCTCTCGCCGCATACGCGTTATCCCATTCATAGCCGACCAAAACATCAGCGCCCGGCTTTGCACCCTTAATAGTGCGTATTTCGTAAGCCTCCTCACCGATTTTATCAAACGGCTTTTTTGAAAAATGCCTATCGAATTTCTCCCACAATGCGCCTGTGTTCGCGCTGTCGCCACGCAAGCCATAGATTGCGGTTTCGCCTTTGATTCTGATTACTGGTTTCATATCTTTCTCTCCTTAATCTTCCGTTATCGGAAACGTAATTTCAAACCGTTCGCCGTCATGATCGTATTCCTCTCTCTCACGCAAAACCTCAAATCGTTCTTTCATGCAGTACGGAATTACCATGCTTGTAACTTCCTCTGCTTTTAACCCCAAACTGCACTGCGCGGCGTAGTGACCGTCGTGTTGAACTTCGCAATAGTGATATTCGCCGCATTCGATGCAGCCCTTTTCTTGGGGGCATTTGGCGTATTTGCACTCGCTCCGCCACAGACTTTTGGCACAACCCGGACAACGCCGTCCATATGCGTCTTTTGCCATCGGTCGTTCTATTTCAATGCCGGGGACGCAACCGTGATAACACAGCCAATTCAAATAAACAAATTGGTTATCCTCTTTATGTGCCTCGCATAGGTCACAACGATAACCGCAGGGGAATTTCGACGGGTCGTTCGTCTGCATGATTAGCTGTTCAATTGGGCGGCGAGTATTATCCGGCGCGGCGATTT
>JAISHZ010000140.1 GCA_031262285.1 Lachnospiraceae bacterium
TAAGATACTTCATACGGATTTATAATTATCAATGAACGATGCAAAGATAGAGAAAGTTGCTAAAATGGTTACATCAATACAACCTTTTTTACCTCTATCTCCTCAATAAAGCGGTTGTCGTGCGAGATTACCAGTACGCTACCTTTGTACTGCCGTTTTCATTTCGCTCTCAGAAGTAGTTAACAGAACCATTTTCTTCTTGAATCTCGTGAACAAACCATGCACACAGCCGTTAATTATATACGAATAGTGTTATTTTTGCATCTAAACAATCATTTTACCGCATTAAAAGTATATGGGCAACTGCGGAAACCTTTCAAAATAGAAACCGTTATGTATAGAATTATCACATTTTGTTTATTGCTTGTTTGGCTGCTCTTGTCTGTGGCTTGCAGCAGCAACGACAAAGTGCAGGATGGGAAAACCATTCGGTTTGATTTCGAGAAGCCTTATGCGGATCCGTTTCAGACCGGTTTGTTTCGGAACATTCGTGTGCTGAATCTGGAGTGTGAGGAGGTCTTATTCGGAGAGATTGACAAGATCGTCCGATTCAATGACCGCATCTATCTGTTAGACGACCGGGTCACCCGCTCAGTCATCATCTATGACACGAACGGGCAGTTTGTCAATCAAATATCCCGGTATGGCGAAGGACCGGATGAGTATTTTCAGTTGATGGATATATTCATCGACCCAAAGGATGCGACGCTCAATCTGGTTAGCCGGGCTGACCGGAAAATTTTGACCTACGACTTGGATGGGCGAAACCTGATTAAAACGAGCAAGTTACCCAAGACATTTCATCGCTTCACGAAGACTCCGAGCGGATATTTTGGTGACATGGGCAATTATGCGGAAGATCGTTCAACTCCTTTTAATCTTTGGTCACTGACCGATTCATTGACATTAGCCGACGGGTATGATGAGCTTGATTTGAGTTGGAGTGGTAATAGCTTTGGTGATTCGCACCCATTCTCGGTGTATGGAGGCACCACTTATTACATCACTTCGATGGACTTTAACATCTATACGGTCGCTGGGAAGGAGCTGTCTGTTCGTTATCAAATTGATTTTGACGACAAAGCCTGGCCGGAGGATCGCAGAGATTTCGCTTCGTATGAAAGAATGGCTTACGAGGAGCAGGGGTATGCGCATTATATTAGTCGTTTGAAGTTCTTCCAAGAGACAAAAAACTTCTTAATAACAAAGTTTACCTACCAATATCGACCTTTGATCGGCTATTACGACAAGAAAAAACAGGAAAGCACGGTTGCCATTTTGCACCCTTTCACCGATGGCTACTATATGCCTCCTGCTACCATTATCAGCATGGATGAACAGGCAGCTTATGGTCTCATCAATGCGTCCTCTCTCCTGTTCTACTGTGAACTTGAAGAGGTAAAGAAAGCGTATCCGGAACAACTGAAGCGTACCCGCGAGCTGTTTCCCGACATCAAGGAAGATGGGAATCCCCTTCTTGTGATATACGAATTCAACTGATTATTTGAAAAGAACATAAGGAAAAAATGAATAACTGCACCTCCTTCCTTCTGCTGCTTGCAGCCGCCTGCTTCTGTATCTCCTGCAAGCGCTCCGTGCCAACCTCTACGATTGCGATTCGAGGAGGCGACGAGACGGTCATTTCCGTCGATTTTGATCAAGTCGGCGAACAGCCGTTCGACCTCTCTCCCTATATAGATAGCGTACGTTATATCGCTCTGGAGACCAGCGATACGGCTTTGGTTTCCCGGATAAAAAAGGTGAATGTCGCCAATGGGCTTCTATATATTCATGATTCGGCAAAAAAGATAGTGGTATATGACACGGAGGGCAGATTTATCTATCAGATTGATGCGTTAGGGCTTGGTCCGCAAGAATACAGTTCAATACACGACTTCTGCGTTTATCGGGGTCAGGTAGAAATCCTCGATTTAGATGCTCGCAAACTATTACGCTATCGCGCCGAAGATGGAGACTTCATCGAATCCGTTTCGTTACAATCATTCTTTTACCATTTTTTACCGGTTCCCGGTCACAACTATTTGGCAGATATACATCTCTATTTGCAAGATGAAGGCATGGGAACCCTGCTGTTGGATTCCCTGACGAATCAGCGGGAACGGCTCTTGTCTTTCGCCGAACATCCCACTTTTGCCAACAACATCAATGCTTTCTCCGCATTGAAAGACAGTGTGTATGGCATCTTCTCGCAAGTAGATTATACGGTGTATCATTTTACTTATCCCCAAACGCTGGAACGAAAATATGTCTATCGATTCAATCAAGGTCTATCCCTGTCCGCACGGGCGGGGAAGCGCTCCGTTGAGCTATCAGCACACGATATGGATGAGCTAATTATGCCCTCCTTTTATAAAGAGAGCCATTTGTTTATCTTATTGCAGCTGGTCTATCAATCTAAGGGGATTGAAATTCTATACGATAAACAAACCGGAGAGACCACTGTTTCTCCGGCTCTCCTCTGCCGCTCTTTGCAGTGCATTGAGCTACTGCCGACAGACACCTCCCACCTGTTGGCGTCGGTCGTTCAGCCGTTTCAATTGGAACTCATGAAGCATACGCCCAAAGAGCAAATCCCGCCGCCGTTGCGAAACGGCGCTCTGTATGACATCGCCTTGCAAAGCCGGGAGGATAGCAATCCGGTAATTCAACTAATCTATTTGAAGCATGAATAAAATCCGTGTCATCCGTGTGCCATACGCGCCATCGCACAGGACTTGACCAAAACGATCCGAGTAGTTAACATAACTACTTTCTTCTTAAATCTCGTGAATAAACCACATATACATTTGCTAATCATATATGAACACGACTATTTTTACATCAAAATAACAGTTTTATCACATTAAAAGTATGTGAGAAGACTAAGAGATGTACTGATTGACTTACTTTCGTTCTCTTCGGAACGATTGCCGATACTGTACGCCATGGCGTAATTTGGGAGGAGAGGTTACTCCCTCTAAACGATGATTGATGTTAGTTATAAAAAAAATGCGATGGATGAGATTCATATTGGAAACAGAATCAAACAAGTATTGAAGATGCAAAGACGCTCGCCGGCATGGCTTGCGGAACAATTGCATAAACAACGCTCTACCGTCTATGATATATTTGAGCGGTCAAGCGTGGATACGGAACTCTTGATACGCATCTCCTGCGTATTGAACTACAACTTCCTCGAAATCTATTATTTACAAGTTCAAGAACGACTTCGTGTGGAGGCGTAAAAATGGTATAACAAACAAACTGTCCGATTAAATCATACAAAGCGTCCGATTAAATCGTACAAATTTATTTGGAATAGGGCAAAGGCATCACGTAACTTTGCAGCGTCCTTCTAAAGGAGGAATATCTCAATCATTTTATCATTAAAAAATAGCTAGTATGAAAAAGAGAATTTTGATTGCAATCGCAATCGTTGTGGTGGCTACAGTAGCTGGCTACAACATGTA
>JAISHZ010000268.1 GCA_031262285.1 Lachnospiraceae bacterium
TATTTTAGTTATGAGAGACGGCAATGTCGTGGAACAGGGAAATCACACCAGCTTATTGGAAAAGCAGGGGTTTTATGCTACACTTTATCAGAGCCAGTTTGCGCCAAGTTCCTAAGCCAAGGCACTCATTCGTAGTAGCGTAAGATGGATCGTACTTTACATAGGAGAACATGACAGGAGCAACCATGAATATTTCAATCACCGGGAATCTGGGAAGCGGAAAATCGAGTATCTGTAAGTGCCTTCGTGAGGAAGGATATGAAATCATCTCCGCCGGAACGTTGTTTCGTGAATTGGCTGTTATGCATGGCATGTCAGTTGAAGCCTTTAACCAAAAGGTCAATCAAGACATCGCAAACGGCGATCACTCCATTGATGACAGGATCGATCAGCGTACAGCACAATTAGATGCACAAGCGGATCATCTGGTTTTTGATTCCAGGTTAGCGTTTCATTTCGCGCCTCGTTCTTTTAAAACATTTATTATGGTTGATCCAGTGGAAGCAGCAAAGCGTGTTTATTACGATACCAAAAGAGCAGAATCCGAAAAATACAATTCTTTAGAAGAATGCTACGAAGCCCTGCAACACCGGCAAGAAATGGAACTATGTAGGTTTCGAGAGTTGTACGGGGTGGATTTTTTTAGCTGGTCGAATTATAATCTGATCATAGAAAGCACCTATGCATCGCCGAATGCGGTGGCACAGCAGCTTTTGACGAGTTTTACAGAATTTCAAAGGCAACCTTTTCATGGAATTTATCTGAACCCCGCATCTATCCATGTAAGTGAGACGGTTCAACCATCTTTGCCGGGGGAAAGGAATCAACACAGTGAGGACGAGCAGACCGCATCCATCCTCGTGACGCGTCAAGCGAATCAATGGATTGCCATAGGCGGACAAGACCTTTTGAAAAAAGCCAAACGTGATCAGCAAGACTTTGTGAGGGTTCTGGTAGAACATAAATAAGTATAAAGAGGTATGCCCGCTTATGTTCAAGCAGCCTGTGAATCATGAAAGAATGATGGTTTACAATTTACTCAGCAACCTCTACTTGGTGGAATAGTTCTTCCCAAGTCGGATATAGTCGCTCTAAATCCTCCTCGATCTGTTGCAAAGTGGCTGACAAAGCAGATAGTTTGCTATAGTCTGCAGCGCTTTCTTCTTGGCTCATGATGGAGATCGTTTCTGCTTTATCTTTTTCCAACTGCGTGATTCTATCTTCGCAAGTCTTCAAATCACTCGCCAGTTTGCGGCGCTTCGCCGCTGTTTCTTTTTGCTCTAACCAGTCGCGTTTGGTTTGCGACGCGTTATGCGGTGTCAAAATCGCTTCATCGGCGGTCAAATCGTAGGATGGTTGGCGCTTTTCCAGATAATAATCGTAGTTTCCAAGATATAGCGTTATGTTACCGCCGCGTAGTTCCAAAATGCGATGGGCTGTTTTGTTAATAAAATAACGGTCGTGTGAAACGTAGAGAATGGTTCCTTCATATTGGTTGAGTGCATTTTCTAATATTTCTTTTGATGCAATATCCAGATGGTTGGTTGGTTCATCGAGAATGAGAAAATTGGCGTAACTGAGCATGAGTTTCGCCAAAGACAAGCGACCGCGCTCCCCGCCACTTAACGTTTCAATCAATTGAAAAACATCATCACCCAGAAATAGAAAAGCTGCCAGCACATTACGTATTTGTGTGTTCCCCAGATCCGGGTATTCATCGGATATTTCATCAAAAAGGTTTTTTTCGGCATGCAATACGTGATGTTCTTGATCATAGTATCCGATCTCGACTTTTGTACCTAAAACTGCTGTTCCCGCATCGGGGAGAACGAGGCTGTTGAGAATTTTTAATAATGTCGTCTTGCCTGTGCCGTTATCGCCGATAATAGCGACATGCTCCCCACGCTTTATCTCAAAATCAATATTTTCAAAGAGAATCTGATTGTCATAGCGTTTGGACAAACCATGAACATTCAGAACATCCTTGCCGCTTACTACGCGAGGGCTTAGAGTAAGATGTAAATTGCTTTTCTCTTCATAGGGGCGATCTTGCACCTGAATCTTTTCAAGCATCTTCTCGCGACTTTCCGCCCGACGAATGGACTTCTCGCGATTGAAGCTTCGCAATTTTTGAATCACCTCTTCTTGATGTCGTATAATTTTTTGTTGGTTTTCATATGCATGGATTTTGGCTTCCAGCAGCTGTTGTTTTTTGATCGCGTACTCACTGTATTTACCCTTGTAAACACTGCATATGGTACCGGACAACTCTAATACGATTGAGGCAACTTTTCCAGAAAATAGCGATCATGCGATACAACCAGTACTGCGCCTTTATAATTCGCCAAGTAACCTTCCAACCACGCGATGGAATTCAAGTCTAGGTGGTTGGTGGGTTCGTCTAAAATGATCAAATCCGGGGATTGCAACAAGAGTTTTCCGAGTGCGACACGGGTCTTTTGTCCACCGGAGAGGGTGGAACACATTTTGGAAAACTCATCCTCCAAAAAACCCAGACCTTTTAAAACACCGATGATTTCGCTCCGAAATGTATAACCACCTTTGCGTTCATATTCGTGAGTCAGGAGTGTGTAACGATCCATAACCTCCTGCAAAGCAAGACCGGAGACTTGTTTCATAAGGAGTTCGCTCTCTTGAATACGCGCTTCCAAATCCAACATCTCTTGCTTTGCCTGTGTTAATTCTTCCAGAATTGTGCAGGAAAAGTCCAGTCCGGCATTTTGAGCAAGGTAGCCGATCGTTTTTCCTTTGGATAGGATGACTTGACCTTCATCCGGCTGCTGTGCGCCGATTAAAATGCGTAAGAGCGTTGTTTTGCCGGCACCATTGATCCCGACCAAGGCGACTTTATCTGCATCTTCGATATGAAAAGAAGCACCCGTTATTATATTTTTTTCAGAAAAAGAGATTCCGACATTTTGGCAACTTAAAATCATCGTTAGAGAACTCCTGTAGGATTAAGTTTCGAAGTAATATAAACTCGGTGTCCTTGCTGAAACCATCGTATTATATAGGAATATCCTAATCGTGACAAGTACTGTGGAGAGGTTACAGTTCATAGACACTTGCTCCTCACCCTGACCGGATTCGTGGTCAAAAAATAACTTGACAAAAAAGAACTCTGGATTTACACTACAAGAATCCGAAAATGTATTTAGTTTTGCGTTCATCCTATAAAGAGATTCTAAAATAGCAAGCTCGGTACTTCAAGGCAGCATCTGCCAAATGTTTCATCAAAACTTTGAATACTAATTGTTTAGTTCACATCCGTCTTTTTTTAGCGTTTCATGGAATTCTTTTGTATATGGAGCAATTCGACAAAATACACCGTATTGTTATTTTATCAAAATGTAGTCGGACAAGAGAAAGGAGATCCATTATGAAAAGAAAAAACTACCTTGTATTATTTATCACAAGCATTTTGCTTGTTTTGCTGCCGAGGTTATCTGCACAAGCCGGAAGTGTTTATCAAAGCCACTACGTAAGCTTTAGCCCAGACGGGCAAGCGTTCACTACACATAGTAAGGACAAAAACTATGAGCAGTATCCGTACGGCACGACGATTTATACCGGAATACAATCCGGCGTCAAAGATTTAGAGGAAGGTGAGCATTATTATAAAAGCAAAAGTAGCGGTAATGCGCCAATCGGTCGATGGACGGTTAATCATCAATACGCGCAATGTATACATAATGCTTACGGAATAGAAGGCTTATATCATGGCGTTTTTTTCGGTCGATCGAATTGCTTATCACGCTACTTTTCAGGATGGAATGCATATTGCGCGGACTGTGGGGATTTATTGGAGCAACCCCTTATTTATATGAGTATAGACGCAGCGCGAACGATTACAGAATTGAACCTAGACT
>JAISHZ010000288.1 GCA_031262285.1 Lachnospiraceae bacterium
TAACAATTTTTTGATAACCGTTTTCTGATAACCGAATAACTAAAAGTTTCTATTGACATTTTTTGGAAAATAATGTAAAATAATGGAGCTAGAAAGCAATTATGCAAATATCGGTACGAACTTGCGGTGACATGGTGTGCGAATGCTTTTTTCAATAGTAGCACTGTATGACTTGAATAAAGCATATATAAGTGGCTCAAATCACTTTGCACAAGAATGGAGAATGAATGATAAGACAAACTAAGAGACTAGCAATCGTTGTGTTGGCATTATGTATGAGTGCGTGCGCAAAAGGATCGCAGGATAAGAACTTTGCACCTGCCATGAATGCTGAGATCGTTCAGACAGCACCAATTACAACGCAGGTGCCGGATCAGACAAGCACGGAAATCGAAACAACAAGACAGGCGAAAGCCGAACCTTCTGAAAGCGTCACAACAATGGAAGAGACAACAACAATGGAAGAGACGACAACAGAGTTCACTCCACTGACATCGGAAGAAAACCATCAGCTTTTAGAAGCCTTTTTCAATCAAACATTCGATGCCAATAAAGCCAGTGTTGTTTTGTCCGATCTCACGCATGATGGTTATTCGGATATGATTGTAGTCGACCCAATTGATTATGAAGGACCATCTAATTACGCATCTGCCTATTACGAATCTCACTATGCGCATTCGCTGAAGATTTATACGGTGATTGATCATCAAGTGAGTGAACTATTTGATGAGTGGGTTGAATTTGTTCATGTGGGGTATCGGTGGTATTATTTATATACCAATGCTCGTGATGAGACCTATATAGTAGAATATGCGCCTTATGAAGGAATGGGTACATACACCGGCGGATATCATATATTTGACTTTTCAGGAAACAGAAGGACGGATCGAATATCTGGTTACTATACAAAAAAGTTTGAGGAGTTCCCCCCACCACCTGATCGGCCGGCTGATCCGCCGGATTACACGGTAACGGAAGATCTCGCCCTGTGGCTTGATCTGGTAAATTATTACAGAGAAAACAGTGTCGCACTGATTGAAATTGGCAGCGAAACAGATTTTTATTCGTGGGATGAAGATCGTTTTGGTTACAAAGATTATCGGTATGTGATAAAGCGAAATGACTTCGTAACACCGGAGCAGTAATACAATCATCAAGTAGGTAATATTTTTCCAATCTGCAGAGGGAAATTTCCATGTTGTAAATACGCCTTCGATCGCTTATAATAAAAGAAAAACACAACCGAAAAATGGGGGGAGAAGCATTGCCGGAGAAGATTCATGATATGGGGTACAAACGCATCTTGTCCAAGAAGAAATACTTCGTCAGTCTGCTGCACGATGTTATTCGTGAGGACAGGGCGAAGGATATTCGGGAAGAAGATGTGGAGCTTATTGACAAAGAATTTATTCTGAAAGATTTTAAAGACAAGGAATCGGATGTCATCTACAAGGTAAAGATCGGGAAGCAAACCGTGGTTTTTTACTTTTTGTTGGAGTTACAGTCTAAAGTGGATTTTACGATTCCGTTCCGATTATTGAACTATATTCTTGGGCTGTATAACCGCCTGTTTCAGGATGCAGGAAAGGTGCGTAGGAAAAAGAATTTTCGACTTCCGGTCGTGGTGCCGTGTATCCTGTATAATGGGGTCGGGAATTGGACTGCCGCAAGGAGTTTTCGGGAATACTTACAGGGCGGGGATTTGTTTGGAAAATACGCGATTGATTTCCGTATATATCCTGCTTGATATTAACCGTTTGTCTGACGAAGATCTGTTTGCTGTCGGCAGCATCGTGTCATCGGTCTTTGTGTTGGATAAAGAACGGGATCGGGAAGCATTCTCGGCAAGCCTTGCTCATGTTCTGATAGAGACCCAGAAACTGCCGGATGAGGAACGATTGGAACTGACGCACTGGATAGGGGATGTCCTGAGCAAGAAGAAAGAGACCTACAAAGAGTTATCGGTGCAGGCATTGGAGTTGATAGAGAAGGGAGATGTGGATGATATGACTTATGCAATTGAACGGATGTTGGATAATGTCAAGAAAGGTGCTTGGAAGCAAGGAGAAGAACACGGCTGGAAGCAAGGGGAAGCGCATGGCTGGAAGCAAGGAGAAGAACACGGCCGGAAGCAAGGAGAAGCGCATGGCTGGAAGCAAGGGGAAGCGCATGGCTGGAAGCAAGGAGAAGAACACGGCCGGCAACAGGAGCAGCGCCACAGCAAATTAGCGGTAACAATTCTGGCTCTTCGCAACGCATTTTCTAATGGTCATTCGATCTATATGGTTGCTGACTTACTAAATGTAAGTCATGATCAGGCGGATCGGATTGTGGATGCGTTACAAAAAAATCCCAATTTATCCGACTCGGAACTGGCTACTCAGTTGCAGGAAGATAGCAGCTTTAACCACCATTCTAAATCCAATACCTCTGTATGACAAGATTTGAAAAGACTACGACACATTTCCAGTATGGACAGTGTATGCTTTCCATACTGGAAATTAATGAAGGGGGAAATTTATGAGACAATATTCATGGGATGGCGGTTATTTTGGTTCCAAAGATTATTGGTATGTAATAACGCGGAATGACTTCGTAACACCGGAGCAGTAATGCAATAAGTTAATGATATTGTGGTGAACCGTACCGGAGACGAAAATTATGCAACAAAATTTTGACAGAGCACTTGCGGTTGGGGACGAAAAAGTGTAAAATAAATGTACACATGAAAAGATGCGAAAGAGATTCCGTATTTTCCATGAAGGAATTGCATAATAAGATAGCGAAAAGAGTGTATAAAATGAAAATAAAAATCGAACAATTCGGGCCGATTCAAAGTTTTTCTTACGATTTAGAAAAAAACCTGATTGCCGTTTATGGCGATAATAATATTGGAAAATCTTACTCCATGCAGATTGTCTATTTATTTTTAAAGGCATTTCGAGTGCCCGCAAAAGGTGAGTTTGATGAAAAAATGACAATAATTTATACTGTTCAGAATAGTATAAAATCCCGGCTCTCAATGATTCTACAAAATGACGCCTACAACTCAAGAACCCTATCAGATCTAGCAACCAACGTTTTTTACGACGCATTAGAGAGTTTATGTTTACGGGAATATATACGATTATGCCAAAATACATTTGGCTACTTTGATAATGTGTTACGTAATGATCCAAAAATTATTGTAGAATTTGGTTCGTTTTCTTTTCGGATTGATTTAAGATCCAAGTGCATTTCCAGAACCATTGACATCGCACCGGAAGTCCCGTGGGAACTGAAAAGAGAGGCGGATGGGTTTTTCTGGACATTGCTGCAAAACGATGATTTAAAAAACGAGCTTACCATGGATTTAACGGCTCGAGTCTTATCTTATTATGATGTATATATAGACTATTTTGAAAGAAATTTTTCGAATATTTACTTCCTTCCGGCATCTCGATCCGGTATTTACACCGGAATGAGTGCCTTTAGCAGTATTGTAGCCGAGATGTCAAAGAACAGATCACGGCATTCCAACAAAATTGATCTTCCGGGATTAACAGAACCTATCGCTGATTATTTTATTACATTAG
>JAISHZ010000296.1 GCA_031262285.1 Lachnospiraceae bacterium
CTGTAAATAATTCTTCGCTGCGGTTTACCGCCTCTGTCACCCCGTCTGTGTACATATATAAGGTGTCACCCGGATGTAAGGTGATTTCATCCTGCCTGTAGGACATTTCCTCCATACCAGCCAATACAAAACACGGCTTCGTGGGTAACCATTCGAAATGATTACCGCTTCGTTTGATGAGCGGCGGGTTATGACCGGCGTTGACATAGGTGAAGGTACCGGTGGGTATCTCCAAGAATCCCATAAATGCTGTTACAAACATTCCGGCCTCGTTGTTCTCACAGAGCATATCGTTGACTATTTCAAAAACTTCCTTGGGGGTTTTCCCATATTGCGCGTTATTTTTGATCAGCGTCTTAGCAATGACCATAAACAGTGCGGCGGGAACGCCTTTGCCGGAAACATCCGCCATCACCACGGCAAGTTTCTCATTGTCGATCAAGAAAAAGTCATAGAAGTCACCGCCTACCTCTTTAGCCGGAAGCATGGATGCGTAAATGTCAAACTCCGGGCGATCCGGAAACGCAGGGAAAATGCAGGGTAACATGGAAGCCTGAATCTGCGTAGCGACATTGAGTTCTGCGCCAATTCGCTCTTTTTCGGCGGTAATCGCTGTTAAATTGGTGATATACGTTTGCAAAGAAAAGGACATATCATTAAACGCCGCCGCAAGATCGCCGATCTCATCTTCCGATACAACTGCGGCGCGATGTGAAAGGTTCCCACTGCTGATGATCCCTACATCTTTCCGCAAAGATAGGAGAGGTTCTGTTAACCTTCTGGAAAATCGATCGGATAATATCATGACGGTAATCATGATGACGATAAACGCCGCACAAAAGATGATAATCGAAATCATAATGGCACTTCGCATACTTTCCGAAGTCTTTTGCGTATCGGTACGAATAACATCACGTATTTCAAGAGCAGGTCCTATGATATCTTCCGCAGGCACATATATTGCCAGTGTCCAAGAAGCTGAGGATATCGGGGTGTAGGCGTAATAATTGCCGTCATCATTCGGCGTTACGCCAACATTCCCGCTCATAATTTCTTCGGATACGCTGTAAGCGGAAGCCGATGTATCGTTTACAATGCTTACATATTGATCGCTATTGGGGTCTTGCTCGGGAGAGGCGATCACATCGCCGTTTGCATTGACCAAGAATGCGTAGGAATTGTCGCCTATATTGACGTCAATGATACTATTATTCAAGTCCGTAACCAAAATATCCATGCAAACGACCCCTAAAAAGGTATCATCTTGATAGAACGGTGCGGCACAGCTAATGGTTAAACCTCGTCCGTAACTGTCCAAATAGGTGTCAGTAAAAACCGGTTGTCCTACTTGTTTCGCCAGTAAGTACCAATCCGATTCTGAGAAATTATAATATTCTTCTTCGGAATCCGTATCCCCCAAATCAGCGCGATCATCATAACTAAGTAAAAAACCTTCTTCAGTACCAATATAAATGGTCGTAATGATCTCACTATTTTCTTTGATGATAGGATCAAACACATTGACTAAATTGCCAAGGAGACCAACTTGCGGCAAAACCGTTTGAAGGGAGATGCTTTGATCCAATAAGTATCGCTGCAACGACAGCGTACCCTTATTTTCCTTCATCGGAGGTGCTACATTGGTTAGGACAAATTGATCCGGATGGTCGTATAATGCTTCTGAATAGCGTGCAAACATATCAACATAGCTTAAATACATCCCAAGTTTGGCATCTGCCAATTCCGCTTTTCCGGAAGCGATATCCAACAGACTTTTTTCCATCTGCTCCGTCAAGGAATGCTCACTTTTTTGCGCGGCATGGTCACCAAGTGTTTCACTACCTAATAGCACTTCACGTTGAATGCTTAACATACTGACGATTCCGATCATGGCTGCCAGAAGCAACGCAACCAAAGAAATCATCAGTACAATCATCAGCATTTTCCGCCGTATAGATCGCTTTTTACCGGTCATAGTAACTCCTATCTCGCAGGTGCTCAACGCGCGAAGAGTATGCGCGCGCGATTTCGTTGTATGTGCTTCGCTTGTTTATCGTGAATAGTAACTGTTTATCGTGTTTATAGTACAATATGCAAATGGTTCTTCCTGCCATAATAACGGTGATTTGCTCGAAGCGCTCGTTGCTTTATCAACATAAGTCCAATTTGATCTTCATACACTCGTTCACGTAGCGGATTGCATGGCTTTCCGTCGTATTGCATACTCATGGAGATGCTATCGTTGATTCGAACTGTTAGTTGTAAAGTTTGGCAGCTTGGTTCGGATCCGATCAACACAAAGCATTCCTCGATACAGCTTTGCAGTTGAAATCCTCTTTTTCTGTCAAGTCTTTTGTCAAAGCACAATTCATCGATGATATCCCCGATCACGGTGATGCTTTGCGTTTCTATCGGTAGCCGTTCATGAATATCAAAAAGCACCGGATGCCATGACGGATACACGACATTTACACAAAATATAGAAGTCATCAGCATAATCACAGGGATCCCCATCAGTAAGTTCCACGCCATATAGGAGACAAAGATCGTGAGGAACCCAAATCCGGATAAATAAGCGATGAAACCACACACAGCGGATAAAAATATAGATATCACTGTATAGCGAAAAAGATCGCGTGCTGTTTTTAAGGCAAGTCCACCGGTACTTTTTCTGGGTTGAAACCTTGATTTCGCTCTCTTCTGAGAGCTTCGGATCAAACCCAAACAGCGGTCAAAGCCTTTCATATACCACAACAACCACCCACCGGCGGACATGATCAGCGCTGCAATAGATTCATAAATCACTACCGCCACATCTGCCTTGGACAATATCCCGACTGCACCGGATCCCACCAACATTCCCACTGCTCCAAAAGGTCCCCAAATCATTCCCATGGTGAGAGGCAAGAAGTTCTTAGGGCCAATGATACCCTTAAACAAAGGGAAATCACCCAAATCGAACATAAAATGCATCAAAATATAACTACATGCAGATATGATGAGCATCCCCAAGCTTTTGCGAAAGGTCTCACTATTTTTCATTTGGCACCTTCTTGTGTTGACGTAGTGTTGCCAAAACCGAACCGTCGGCAATCAAAACACCGACAATAATCACCACACAACCCACCAATTTATACGTGGTTATCGGTTCATGTGTCTCTCCTGCAAACGCAAGTATGAGAGGTGCCATGAGTAGGGTTATGACGGTTTCCGTGGAGAAGATCAGTGCAGCATCCATCGCGCTGACATACCGCTGTGCGTAAATCTGAATCACGCAATAAAACCCACCGACAAAAATGCTGATAAACATAACACTGCTCCAAAAGGAAGTATCAGAGGGTAGTGTCATGTCTTGACCGGTGATGGCGGTTTCTGCGATCCAACCAATCAATGCGAAGAGGAAACTAAAAAACATACGTCCCATCGCCAATATAGATGGGTTTGATTTGATGGAAACATATTCAACCGTCACGATATATAGTGCAAAGAATACATCAGCCGCTAACAAAAAGAACAATCGGAAGTCCGCCAAACCCGATGGGGACAATTCCAACGCCAACGCCAGTCCGAACATGACTACAACAGTTCCGAGGATCGTCGTTTTGGATAGTTTCTTTTTCATCAAAATATATATTACAGGGATAAAAATCAAATAACCCGTCATCGCAAACGAAACAACAGCCGGATTCATGTCTGAAGAACCGAGCAGCAAACAAATATTGAACAAAAACATTTCTATAGCAAGCAAAAAGCTTTGAAACACTTGACGTTTATTGATTCGGAAAAGCTCGCCGCAAAACGCTGCGAAGACGATCAAAAATCCAATCAAACTCGTGACTGTCAAATAGGCAAATCGGGAAGTACTTGCTTCGATATCCGTCAAGAATATATATTGGATGCCTGTGAAAAAAGTAATCGAAAACAAGCATAATTTGGCTTCCAACTGATTCAAACCGTAACCTCCGTCAATCTATACTTTTTTAATAAAATGTCAGGTTTATAAGATAGTTTCGCCTTACGGAGTCCCGGCACACCGAGATCTTCCTCACGGTTAATCATAGTGTACCCGCCACAGCACCTTTGAATAAGCTCTAAATTTAAAATGCGATAAATATTATCGATTTCACGGTCACCCTTTTCAATGATGACATCATAACAATCGTCAGACAGTTTCGCGCCATACGCATACCCACGCAAAACATCGTCTACATATAACAGGATGCCACTGAGTTTTAACTGATCAAAATGTTGAAGTCCAAGCAAAATAGCTTCATTTTCCAACTCCAATTGCACACTGTCTTCCTGTTCCAAACGCGTTTTCAACCAATATCTTTGATATACCAATGCTTCCTTGGCTGTATCGCTTGTCATTTCCTTGATCACAACCCGATTCACATAATCACGCCAAAAAGAATTGACATCATGACGCTTAGAAGCCATCTCATTACCGGCAAGATGCGCCAATTTGTCTGCGGAGTAGATATATTCCGCATAATCACGCAGATCCTTCGCCAGAAACATACCCGGAGCAACCTTCATTACACGATTCATCATACTTTCGGTAACCGTTTCAAGCTTAACTTTCGCTCCATAACAGTGAGCATCTTCTTGTAGACGCAGAAGCGCCAACGCCAAATCACCGGTACCCATCGGCATGAAATACACACGATACTCTTCATTACATAGATTTTCCCTACAAACAAACAACCATCCATCAGATTCACAAACACTGTAACCATATTTCACATTGAAGCAAAACATACTGACAAATGAATGTTGGCAAGAATTTTCACCAAATTTCAAACTATATTGATCAATCATTGCTTGATGGGACAAAGCTAACGGTTGAAAATCCAATTTACCTTTTTTCTCTTGCGGTAACATACAAACCTCAATCCTTCCTCGTCTCTCGTTACTGTTTCACGAAACCGAGAACGTGCTTCCGCAAGAACAACCAGTTTGTGGGAGCAACCATCTTCTGCGATCATACGTATTACAATAACGGCAAGCCTCTCGAATGTCAACCATTACTATTGACACACTAAAAAATTCAAGCCATAATAGGAAAAGCTTTTTATGTGTAAAAGCTTCATCGAATTATGGCTTGAATCTAGAAAGGAGTAACATATGGAATTAATCATATTAGGAGGCGGCTTACTCATCATCATTTTTGCGGTTATCGTAGCCGTCGTCTCTGCAGTGGTATCCGCAGTAGCAGCAGAAACAGACACAAGTCCAGAGGATTAAGTCTTCTTTTGCTTTCGCACTCCATCGTTATCAAAGATCATTCTCAATCTTGCTTCGGTGATCATGACCCCGATTCCGAGAAGTACTAATTGGAAACACATTTCAAGCAGAAAAAACGCATGAGCTGCGCTTTCTTGCTGATTCAGAAAATGATCTACTGTACATATTGCCACGATTAATTGTATGATGCCAATTAGGATGGATATTTTTCCAAAGATATTATGTGCTGTTTTCCAAGTATCCTTATTTTGTTTTGCCATCCCGGTCTTGTAGCCTGAGAATCCGATCGTTTTTGGGGGATGGTTGATATAGATAACCCCACAGAGTATAAATATTATCGGGATAGCATAGACAATAATGATTTCTATTAATGGATTATACATGATCATAACCTCTCATTCATCAAAAAAGT
>JAISHZ010000347.1 GCA_031262285.1 Lachnospiraceae bacterium
GCATGAAGAACTGGTCGCTAAAATTGCAGAATTAAAGGAAATCCTTGCAAATGAACATATACTGCTTGGCATCATCAAGGACGAACTAAACGCAGTAGCCGTAGCATTTGGTGACGACAGACGAAGCGAGATCACACATGACGATTCAGAGGTGCGAGACGAAGATCTTATCCCCAGAGGCAATACCATCCTTGCGTTGACAAGTCTGGGATACATCAAGCGTATGACAGACGATAACTTCAAGTCGCAGCATAGAGGCGGTAAGGGTATCAAAGGTATGCAGACGCTCGAAGAGGATTACATCGAGGATCTGTTGATGACCAACACGCATGATTTTCTCCACTTTTTCACGAATATGGGGAGGGTCTATCGGCTAAAAGCCTATGAAATTCCGGAATCCGGCAGAACGTCAAGGGGAACCGCGATTGTCAATCTCCTACCGCTTGAACCGGGCGAAAAGATCAGCGCGATGATTCCGATTCATGAATACGCCATGAATAAGCATTTATTCATGGTTACCAAAAAGGGTATTGTCAAGAAGACCCCGCTTACAGAGTTTTCTAACGTTCGCCAAAATGGGATCCGTGCGATCGGACTGCGCGAAGATGACGAATTAATTGAAGTAAAAGTGACGGATGCGGATCGTTTGATTTATTTGGTGACGAAACAAGGTATGTGCATCTGTTTTCACAATCGTGACGTGCGACCTACCGGTAGAATATCCATGGGTGTCATTGGGATGGATTTGATGCCGGAGGATGAAATCATCGGCATGCAGTTGGACATCCAAGGGGAGTCGTTACTGTTCGTATCCGAAAACGGTATGGGCAAGAAAACTGACACCGGCGAATTCCATGTGCAAAGGCGCGGCGGAAAAGGTGGGTAATGCTACAAAATAACCGATAAAACCGGCGACGTCGTTGGGGTCAAGGCGGTCAACGAAGATAGCGATATCATGATGATTACCACAGAGGGTATCATCATTCAAATGCCTGCGAATGAGATTTCGAATTTCGGACGTATTACCTCCGGGGTGAAATTGATTTCCTTAGATCAGGGGGTTCGCGTCGCCAAAGTGGCAAAAGTGCGCAAGGAAGCGACACAGACGGAGGGGGAAGACGAGGAACAACCATCAATAGAAGCATATGAAGAACAAGATGGTGAAGTCACGCCGGGTATAGAGGAACACTTTGACCAAGAAGGCGAAGAGGAGTAAGAATGTCTGTATCCGCGGTGAAAGATTATCCGGCCGACAGGAGTTAATATGGATACTGATACAACGCGGTTTGAAGCGGCTAGGTGGCGCGTGATCGGTACTGAAAAGAAGCGGCTTTCGATCGGAACGATGTCTGAAAAGTCGCTTCACGCGATTCTAAAATATTACTGCGAACCGAATGAAGATCAGCATGAAATCCCGATTGACCGCTTTGTGGCAGATATCTATCGAGATGGTACGATTACAGAGATACAGACGCGTCAGTTTGGACGAATGCGGGAAAAGCTCGCAGTTTATCTGGATCAGTATCAAGTGACGGTGGTTTATCCAATCGCATTGCAGACATGGGTTAGTTGGATTGATGATCAAACTGGCGAAATCAAAAATAGACGACTGTCTCCGCGCAAGGGCAATTTGTATTCGATTTTTCCGGAATTATATCAGATCAAACAATTTCTGACGCACCCGAATTTTCGCTTCCGTATTCTACAGATGAATGTAGATGAATATAGAATTCTGGATGGCTACGGCAAGCATAAAAAAATCCGTGCCACGAAATTTGACCGCGTTCCCCAATGTTTGGTTGATGAACTGTTGATTGAACGACCGGAGGACTATTTGCAATTCCTCCCCTATGAGTTGGATGGTGTTTTCACTACCAAAGAATTTGCTAATAGTGCAAAGATATCGCCGGAGTTAGCAAGGTATACATTATATATTTTGTTGGAAGTGGGTCTCGTAAAGCGCGCTGGGAAGAAGGGTAAAGCATTTTTATATGAGTGCGCGCTTGAAGCGTAGGGAGTATTATGAATCAAAAAGTGTTACGCACATTAGAATTCCATAAAATCATAGATATATTGACCCAAAAGGCTGACTCCGCACCCGGTAAAGCGTTATGTAAGGCGCTCGAACCCGGCAGCGATCTTCAAGAAATCGAGCAAGCGCAGCGGTTGACCGCCTGTGCGTTGCAAAGACTGTTTCAAAGAGGCAATCCGTCCTTTGGGAACAACTATGAACTGGACTATACCCTCAAAGCCCTGAAAGTAGGCAGTGCACTGGCAGCAGGAGAGCTTCTGAAACTGGCACGATTCTTGGACAATGTCGGCAGAGTCTTACGCTATGGGAAAAAAGAAAGAGATGATGAAGCGACAGATGAATTAGACCGTCTCTTCGAAGAGTTACAACCTCTTCAATCAATCTCTTCTGAAATCGGGCGTTGTATCCTGTCAGAAGAAGAAATCGCGGATACCGCCAGTGCGGCTTTAAAATCGATCCGCAGAAATATCAGCGTCACCAATGACAAAATCCGGACTCAACTAAACGCCATGCTGACCGGCTCACAGCGTATTTATCTGCAAGACGCCGTGATCACCATGCGCCAGAATCGGTACTGTGTGCCTGTGAAAGCGGAGCACAAGAATCAAGTACAAGGCATGATCCATGATCAGTCTTCCTCGGGGTCAACCTTTTTTATCGAACCAGCTGCGATCGTGAATCTGAATAATCAGCTCAAGGAACTTTCTTTACGCGAAGCGGAGGAGATCGAAGTCATACTTGCCCAGCTTAGCGCCATGGCGGGAGAACACCTAGAAGAGATCGCCGACAATCATCACGCGATGACGCTGCTGGATTTTACATTTGCCAAGGCCAAATTGGCGATGGATCAAAACGCGACCTTACCGATTTTTCGCAAAGATCAGCGCATCCATTTGCGCAAAGCCAGACATCCGCTATTGGACAAAAAAACGGTGGTACCGATCGACATTCATCTCGGGGAGGAATTCGACCTACTCGTGGTGACAGGACCCAATACCGGAGGCAAAACGGTATCTTTAAAAACAGTAGGCTTACTGACCCTGATGGGTCAAGCGGGATTGCACATTCCCACCCTGGACCGCTCCGAATTATCCGTTTTTACTCAAGTATATGCGGATATCGGGGATGAACAGAGCATCGAGCAGAGTTTATCCACCTTTTCTTCACATATGACAAGTATCGTGGACATCTTAAAGCACGCTGACAGGCAATCTTTATGCCTCTTTGATGAGCTGGGTGCCGGAACCGATCCAACAGAGGGCGCAGCGTTAGCCATCGCGATTTTAACCTATTTGCATGATAGGGAAATAAGAACGATGGCAACGACACATTATAGTGAACTAAAAATATTTGCATTATCTACGCAAGGTGTCGAAAATGCGTGTTGCGAATTTGACGTGGAAACCTTGCGTCCAACATACCGACTCTTAATCGGCATACCCGGGAAAAGTAATGCTTTTGCGATATCTAAAAAGTTGGGGTTATCCGATGAAATCATACGGGCAGCGAGGGAGCAGATCGGTCAGGAGGAAGAGCGTTTTGAAGATGTGATCGCCTCTTTGCAACAAAACCGGATTGAAATGGAACGCCAAAGAAACGACTTTTTGCAAGAAATAGAAGAATTTCACAAGCAACAAGATGATCTGCGAAAAAGAAGGGAAAGCCTCGACCAATCCAAGAATCAATTGATTCAAGAAGCGAACGAAAAAGCCAGACAAATCCTCGCCGAAGCCAAAGAGCTGGCGGATGAGACCATACGCAAATTTCACAAAGCCGGGCAAGGT
>JAISHZ010000055.1 GCA_031262285.1 Lachnospiraceae bacterium
ATCACCTTCTTGTTTTTTATTAATCTTCATAATCCTCTCCATTCTCACACCTTCGGGTGCGTATTATTTGTCATGAATTCGTTACTATCTACTCGCCTGCGTAGGATATGATCTGCGAATAGTAACATGAATCCTTCTAACGCTTATACGATTATAAACTTATTATGTTTAACCGTCAAAAATTTTACGAGAAATCTTTCGTTATGGTTATTTCCACCGCATTGGACTTGACGCCGATTTGACAATCGTCTGCCAGATTGACGATAATGCTTTTCTCCAAACCATCATCTTGTATCGTGTGCTTCTCTTCTCGGTACTGCGGAATGTAAGTACTCATCTCCCACGTATAATCCATCGGCATCATACCATACGAGGCATAATTCATGCCTGTTGAAAAATCAGCCGAATGGATTGTATCGTTCGCGGCGATGGCACGTTCTGCTAAAACCCTAGCGATTTTCCCGAATACGCCGCTACCGTAAGCCGAATTATTGCCGCCGACCATATCCAACAACGCATCTTTTTCATCCGGCTTCATCCTCGCTTGAATGCGAAATTTGATTCCGAATAGTTTCGCGTTGTTTTCCATCCAGATTTCACCGTTAAAATGCGGCAATACGCCTCGAACCAGAGAAATTGTCTCTTCACATAGTAAACATAGAAGTCGTGCATTCTTTTCTGATAAATTACAGAAAATTCCTGTTTTTTCTACGTTACCTGTGATTTCCCCCAAAGAGGGTTTGGCATCGCTAAACTTCCATACATCTGAAACCATTTTAGACCACCTTTCTTGTTAAATTGCTTAACAATATAATCCACACCTACAGAGTGCTACGTGCTACGCATTACTTTAAATCTCATATTAAAAAACAAATGTGTAACCCACGCCAACAGCAGATAAGCGATCATCCCAACCGCCAGCGCGATAAATGGTTGTCCCGTTCTGGAACCCATATTGTTCACCACTCTGGTTAAATCCGTGATGGAGATGTAGCCAACAACCGTCGTCCATTGTAATAGATTCACGACAGCGTTTTGATAAACAGGCTTGGCTATGCGTACCGCTTGAGGTAATTGTACCACAAAAAACGCGCCAAGTTTACTAAATCCTAAAGAAAGTGCTGCCTCGATCTCATTATCGTCCACACCGGAGAGTCCGGACTGCATAATTTGTCCGATATGTGCCGCGCAGTTTAACCCAAACGCAATGAACGCGGTGATCACCGCATCTGTTCGAAGCGGGGCTAGGATGACATAGTAAAAGAGCATAAGTAGAAGCAAAACAGGAGTTCCGCGCACGATGATCGTATACCATTTGGAAATTGCACGAAGAAGCGGATACTTACTTCTGACCATGGCACATAACACTGCCCCCAGAGCCGTTCCAATCAGCAAGGAAGCAACTGTGATTAGCACTGTCACCGACAGTCCTGTCACAAACGGCTTCCATGCTCCATCAACCACAAAGTTTTGATAGAAATAATTCATCTTTCTTCCCTACATGCGCCACCTTACGTAGCATTAAGCTGTGCTGTCTTCAAATCTTCAAATATCAATCTGTTCAAGCGTTTCATGAATGATCTTTCACTAATAGACCGCCTTCCAAGTTTTCGTAGTACACATCGGTCGCTATAACATCATCCTGTGATAAAATGCCGCCGTGGAAGAAAAAGACATCGATTCTATCCGAAAGAAGCGCAGAGAACTTGGCGGAAAAAGGTACTGTGACAAATTCCACGTTGAATCCTGCGTAATCAGCGATGGCACCCATCAAAGCAACATTAAAACCGCTTGGCTTCCCCGACGCTGACAAATAATCGAATGGCGGCATATCTCCCGAAACACCCACTTGTATCGTTTGAACACCCTCCTTGACGGAAGGTAGACTGACTGCTTCGATACTCACATTTGCAATGTATTTTTCGTTAAGTGCGTCCAATTCGCCGCTGTTTTTGAGAGCTTTGATCGCGTCATTGATCTGACCCAGTAATTCTGTATTATTTGTGGTTGTCAGCATACTGACTTGGATAGGGGTTTTACCGTTTCCGACGATATATTTATAAGACGAATCTGTTTGGATCGTGTATTCTGCCTGCGGCTTTGAGACGTTGATCGCATCGACTCTGTCGGACTTGAGCGCCATTAACGCTTCGTTATACGTCGGAAAAGTTGCGACGCTTTTTAAATTCGCGTCCATCATTTGATTGATCTGCTCTATCGTAACGGTGGTAGGTGTTTCGACCATGCCTAAGACTTTACCGTCTAAGTCCGCAATCGCACTGTAATCTGCGGATTCGGTTTTGCTCTTGCAAGATGCAAGTATGACACAAGTCAAAACTAATACGATTGTGTATAATATGCTACTTTTTTTCATGGTCACTCCTTTTTAACAAAAAGATGTACTCCTAATGTCTGATCCCATCGGATTGCTACATGAACACACGCGAGATACTCATGCCGTTATCAGTTACTTTGTTTCCCTTTTTTTACCCAAAACAAGACGGCTGTAATGGCTATCAAAACCACCGCCATAATCACCCCTATTATGATCCCAATGCTTTGAACATTCCCAACATCTTCTGCTTGAGGTTGCATACCCAAGATGGTAATTCTGCCTTCAATTTTGGGATCAAGACTGTCGCTGTTGTTCGTGATATACGCGGCAAATACTTCTGCCATGTCAGACGGATTGTGAATGGTTGCTGATAAAAACGGCTCGACAAACATCTCATAACCATCCCCGCCTGCTGCAATAAAATCGTTTGTAACAACTTGATACGTTTGATCACTGACCAGATCTTCTCCATCTACAGTAACGCTGACGATTCTGCTCCCTGCCGGTTTTGACGGGTCAAAGACGAACGCGATGCCGGCCACTTGCATAAAAGCACCTTGCTCTTGCGGGTAAGCGGATACACTGTGTTCCAACGCTTGTTTGATCGCTAAACCGCTGACTTTCGCAGAAAGCACCATATTGGTATAGGGTAAAACAG
>JAISHZ010000002.1 GCA_031262285.1 Lachnospiraceae bacterium
GATCTATCATACTGCTGTGAAAGCGCGCTCGCCTCACACCGGTTCCTCTATCCTTGCGTTGTATCTCAAGGTTCATGATCTTGTTTTGGGTATCCTGCGCCACGATATCTAATTTGATGGATCGCTTGGTAGCACTTTTGTACTCTACCTGTGCTTTCGTGCTTTTTACTTTGATATCGTCTCGCTCTAAGATCGTTTGAATGATAAATTCTATCGCTTCGATTTTTCCGTCAAGTACTTCGGAGAGAAAGTCATCATCCATTAACCGAAAGGATGCCAATCGCCTCAGATCTTCTTCGTGTTCGGATAGTAGTGTGTGGGTGGCTTCATTGTAATTGCATTCTGTCATACGTTCCTCCTTTTGTGCCTTAGAGGAAGGATGACTGAATGGTATATCGCTGCATCCAGTATAGCAAACTAGCCGATTGAATGCAATTCCTCCAAGATTCGTTTATTGTTGTTTATGGTTGTTTTTGTTGTTGATAAAGTCTGTTTGTTCTTCTTGAATCCTAGCGGAAACCGCTTGCGAAAATGCTTGATATCTGAAAAAGGATCGTAGAATGAACGAGCAAATTGAGTCTACCAAAAACAAACGTTAGTGTCAACTCTTTTTGAAGTTTAGAGGTAGTAAAATATAGCGCCGTATACACGTTGGGATTTGTAGTATACTTGACATGATTCCCTTTGTGACTTACAATAACTGAAAATGACTGTCACAAATAATTGATGTGCCAGAGAAAAATAAGAAGGCGGAAGTTACGAGGTGATCATTTCGCAAAGTAAATTTATTGTAGAAAAGCGGAACGACTCATGATATTATAAAAAGGAGATACAATAATGAAGACCGATAGCAAAACGCAGGATATACAATGGCATTCCCCGTTTCGGGGAGCGATGAAAATCGAATTGGAACCCTATAAAGATATTTTGGAATACATTGATGAAAAGTCAATAACCAAAAAACCTTTGCAAATCGATTTGCTGGTGATCAAAAAACCGTCGAACATTAAGATCGAAAATGCCATCGGCAAAATATTTAGAGCGATTAACATCGTGGAATATAAGTCGCCTACGGACTATCTATCTATTGATGACTTTTACAAAGTCAGCGCCTACGCTTATTTGTTGAAAGCAGACGCGGACAATGAAGATGGAATACCTTTTGATGATTTAACGATTTCATTGGTAAGCAGCAAAGCTCCAAAGCTGGTTTTTGAACATTTGAAAGTTATAAATTAACCAATCAGGAAGCTGGGATCTACTATTTAAGCAGAGAAAAGGATATACCGGTGCAATTCATAGCGCTAGATGAATTATCATCCGAACACAAATGGCTGGTAGCACTTACGAATCATATCACAAAAGAAAAGGTATCTAACATTACCGCTGAATACAACCCTGCAGAGAAGAACGAGTATAAAGAATCAATAATCAATGTGGTAGCGAAAGCTAATTTAGATTATTTCAAACAATTGAAGGAGGAGAAGTTAATGAATGAAGCTTGGATGGAAATATTTAGCCCAGAAATAGAGGCAGCTGTAGAAAAAAGAATGCAAGAAGCAGATAAAAGAATGCAGAAAATGGTAATTGAACTTAATAAAATGGATATAAATGTTACTCAAATTGCAAAAATCACTGATTTATCAGAAGCTAGAGTTCGGGAGATTTTGGGCAAACCGGCATAAAGCACCAGAGACTCTCCCTATAATCACATCGTTAATCAGTTCATCTTCCGTGGTAATGCCGCGATCGCGAAGGTTATGTTGCTTGCGTCCGGGCGGGAAGTCAAATGAACCGTCGGTGAGGTTATCGCCCCGAAGAGTTTTTGGGTTTTATAATGTTGTAAATTACCCAAACTTTTCAAAGAAGAGTTCAGGATAAAGTAATAATTTGTAATTTTTACTTATTGTTTCGTTATCCCAGTTCCACCACTTAACTCTAAGAAGTATTTCGATCTGCTCTGGGGTAAATCGATATCGTTGAACTTTTGCTGGTGAGCCATATACTATCGCATACGGAGGGACATCGTCGAGTACCAACGAATTACTCCCAATGATTGCTCCGTCTCCGATAACAGCGCATCGGCTAGTGTTAATGAAAGCATTTGCACCTATCCAGACATCATTGCCGATAGTAATTTTATCATTAGGGTTAGGCTTGTGGCGAATATCACTTTGTGCAACACTATTAAATTCATCGAGTTGATCCTCTGATAAGAAGAACCAGAGGCTTTTGGTCGTGATCGCATTCATTATATGATTCACGCCAAATAACGCTGCATAATTTATAGATGTAAAACTTCCAATTGAATTCGCGAAACGCAAAGCAACTCCCACTCCTGTTGTCATCTTACCTACTGAAACTCCCCTGTGTTCAATTCCAAAAGGAAATCCAGGGATTTCAGGGAACCAATCATAATAATCACTATAATTAGTAAAGCCAAGATGATGTAAACTGTCTCTAATTTCAGTATAATGTTTATCCGCCAAGACAACGACATAATGACGAGAAGGATCTAATCCATTTCCACATATATTGTCTTTCTCGTAAACAGGTTTGTTCAAAAAAACTGGATTCTCTTCTGCATCACGTGAAATATAGAACGATATAGGAGCGTATCGAGATACGATTCCTGATTTTTGATACGAGTTTGGTCCAGTTCCCCATATTACTAACTCACGTTCGTTTAAAAACTTGTTGAGTACAGCTTCAATTGCCCATTCCATATGTCGCATCAATTCCTTTCTTGGTTTTATACGGCGGCATTCAAAACTATTTGCATTGATCCTCCCCAGAATCACATCGTTTATGGTCTCAACTTCCGTGGAAGCACCGATATAGAGCAGATTATGTGGCTTGCGTCCAAGCGGGAAGTTAAAAGAACCAATGTGAA
Source organism: Lachnospiraceae bacterium (assembly GCA_031262285.1). The sequence goes on from JAISHZ010000002.1 coordinate 2,894, forward strand.
CTTATTCGTGAATTCGTATAGAGAAAAAGGGAGTAGAGATCAA
>JAISHZ010000142.1 GCA_031262285.1 Lachnospiraceae bacterium
AAACAATGACAAATTCGCGATTGACCGCGCATTACCGCAGATCGAAATTGGCGATTACTTAGCGATACACGATACCGGTGCACACGGATATTCTATGGGTTACAACTACAACGGCAAGCTCAAATCCGCCGAACTGCTTTTACAGGAAGACGGCAATGTACAACTCATCCGCAGAGCCGAGACCCCTCAAGACTATTTTGCAACCTTGGATTGCTACCCGGATTTAAAATTTGATTGATCACAATCGAACCTATTGTCAGACCCCCACCCCCTGTGCTATAATGTTGCGGTTGCGAAAATACACGTATGTTCCCAAAGAGGTTGGTGTTCGTCAGATATGCGGATAAGCCTCGAGCGAGTCACACAGTTACCCGCATCGGACATACGGAGGCGGCGAAATGCCGAAACCAAAAATGGAGGAAAACCATGAGCGTTATTTCTATGAAACAGTTATTGGAAGCAGGGGTTCATTTTGGACATCAAACCAGAAGATGGAATCCCAAAATGGCACCCTATATCTTTACAGAGAGAAATGGGATCCATATCATCGACCTGCAAAAGTCTGTCGGCAAAGTGGACGAAGCTTACAACGCAGTGTCAGAGATCGTTTCGCAAGGAGGAATCATCCTCTTTGTAGGAACCAAGAAACAAGCGCAAGATGCCGTAAAATTAGAAGCACAGCGCTGTGGGATGTACTATGTATCCGAGAGATGGTTGGGCGGTATGTTGACCAACTTTAAGACCATCAGTTCCAGGATCCAAAGACTTCGTACGATCGAAAGAATGTCAGAAGACGGAACTGTTGATGTACTCCCCAAGAAAGAAGTCGCAAATCTCCGCAAAGAGTGGGAAAGACTGGAGAAGAATCTGGGCGGAATCAAAGATATGCCCCGCATTCCGGATGCGATTTTCGTAGTAGATCCCAAGAAAGAACGTATTTGTATCCAAGAAGCGCATACTCTGGGGATTACTTTGATCGGTATCGGCGATACCAACTGCGATCCCGAAGAGCTTGATTATATCATTCCCGGCAATGACGATGCTATCCGTGCGGTCAAACTGATCGTATCCAAAATGGCAGATGCCGTTATCGAAGCGAACCAAGGAGATGCACAGTCAGACCAAATAGAAGAGCAACTTGCCGAAGGCGCGTCGCCGGCCACTGATGTGGAAGAGATCGCTTTGGAAGCAAAGGAATAAATAACACATACCGTCTAAGCGGTAGAGTAGGAGGCAATATGGCAGATATTACAGCGTCCATGGTCAAAAACTTGCGCGAGATGACAGGCGCAGGAATGATGGATTGTAAAAAAGCGTTAAATGAAACAAACGGAGATATGGATGAAGCGGTAGAGTACTTGCGCAAGAACGGTCAAGCCAAGGCAGAGAAGAAAGCAGGCAGGATCGCAGCAGAAGGACTTTGTCGCATTGCAGTCAAAGGTGATACACAAGCGGCTGTGGTAGAAGTCAACTCGGAGACCGATTTCGTAGCCAAAAACGAGGATTTCAAGACTTTCGTTGAAGCAGTGGCGGCACAAGCAGTGGAAACCAATACGACAGAGTTGGATCGTTTCCTAGCAGAAGCATTCCTCACAGATCCGGCGAAAACAGTCAAAGAAGCGTTGGTTGACAAGATCGCGGTAATCGGAGAGAATTTAAGTATCAGACGATTTGAAAAGGTGGTTGCGACAGAAGGATTTGTCGCTACGTACCTTCATGGCGGCGGCAGAATCGGCGTGATCGTCGAAGCCGTATGTGCGCAGAGTAGTGAAGCGGCTAAAGAAGCAGTGACCAACCTTGCGATGCAGATTGCGGCGCTTTCTCCCAAATATGTTTCGGGACAGGAAGTATCCGATGAATACAAAGCACATGAATTGGAGATTATAAAAGCACAGATCGCGATTGACCCCAAGATGGAAGGCAAGCCGGATAAAGTCATAGAAGGTGCAGCGATTGGACGCTTGAACAAACAACTCAAGGAAATCTGTCTGATGGATCAAGTTTACGTCAAGGCAGAGGATGGGAAACAGACTGTGAGTCAATATGTTCAACAAATTTCCAAAGAGATTGGAACCCCTCTGACGATCAAACGATTCGTGCGGTTTGAAACCGGAGAAGGGATTGAAAAAAAGCAAGAGAATTTTGCTGAGGAAGTAGCTGCCCAAATGCGGCAATAAGTGAGACACAATGAGAGGGTGTAGATTCCGTGAGGAATGTATGCCCTTTTCTTTATCCACTTTCTTTCACGATACACGCGTCAAATACGCGTAGATGGGAGCACAATTGGTACGCGCGCCGGTGGCGCGCAGACGGGAGCAAGTATGAGTCAAATTTTGATCGCTTACTTTTCCAGAAAGGGCAATAACTTCGTAAATGGGCAGGTGCAATATTTACCTGTGGGCAACACGGAAATATTGGCCAAAAAGATCGAAGAACTCACATCGGGCGATCTCTACAAAATCGAAACAGAAGAACCCTACCCGGAAGACTATCACGAATGTACGGAAAAAGCCAAAATGGAATTGGCACAGGACATCCGTCCTCATTTGAATACGCCGATTCCCGATCTGACCCCCTATGACATCCTTTTTATCGGTTACCCGAATTGGTGGGGGACGATGCCTATGCCTGTTTATACATTTTTGGATGCGTGTGAATTTTTCGGCAAGATTGTGGTTCCCTTCTGTACCCATGAAGGCAGCGGCGCAGGACGTACCGAACGAGACATTCGTTCTTTATGTGCGGGTGCGAAAATCTATCCGATTCTTTCGGTTCGAGGCAGCAACATCAAGGATGCGGATGAAGCGATAGCGAAGTGGTTGAGAGCGATCCTTCCTATTGCGTGAGGAGAAAGGTATATTTCATTCTGAATCAGCAGAAGATAATACAGCATGATCTGTGAATCGCAAATGACAGGATACCGGGGTTCCAAAGGTCATGCATTGACTGCTCGCAGTCAAAGGGATGACGTTGGAACCCGCAAAATCATGGGGTCAAAATACCTTTTGAACGTGGCATCATGACAGGAACAGGAATGGCTGACGAGATAGGAGTACTTATGAAAACTCTGGTTCATCCTAAAGATAAATATTCCATGAACTGGGTCGAAAGCTGTAGAGAATGGGGAACAGTGCTGTGCCCACCCTCCTTGTCTTTCGAAACGCAATCCAACACTTGCGGCGACACCATTTTGGAAAGTTATGTCTTTACCAATCAAACAGAGAAACCCGTATTTATACAACGAGGTGATATTTCCATTGTCGCTACTTTTCATGACAACTGCGACCGA
>JAISHZ010000205.1 GCA_031262285.1 Lachnospiraceae bacterium
TCGCCGGAGATCACGACTGTGGTGCCATGCTTTTTACAGGTTTCGGCGAGCGTTTTGATGGTTTGCTGTAATTGCGGTCTCAATGTGACTGAGTGGCAGTTGAGTTCGATGATCTTACCGGTTTCGTTGGCTACTGTCACCACGGCATCCATATCGAAGCCACCCGGTACACGGTCACAATGTCCCAGGATGTGAACCTTGGGGTGACGCAGTACTTGCAGGAGCATCTGTGTGTTTTGTTCCGGCGTCATGGGTGGCTCAAACGCATGGTAGCTCGCGATCACCACCTCGCAAGCGCCAAGGACACGAGCGGCGGCAGTTTGACTCGGATCAAATGATAGATAGGTATCCTCGTACGCCAGCTTCCCCTCCGGCGCAAGGATATCGATTTCCACACCGGTAAGAACACGCACGCCATGAATTTGTTTTGGCAAAGTACGAATGTTGGTAATCCCAACCACTGATTGGAATAAGTTCGCCGACAGAAAAGTAGGACCAAAATGATCGGTAATTGCGATGCAGGTAAGTCCCTTTTGGGCGGCTTGCTGTGCGGACTCTGCGATGGTACTATATGCGTGAACACTATTTACCGAATGAACATGTGGATCGACTTGAAACTTCATGTGTGCTCCTTTTCCAAACCATATTCACGCATAAGTTCATTTTGGAACACCGGATCATTTACCGATCGTAGCAAATCATCCTGACGGTTGTCTTTTATCAGATATTCATTCAAACGATTTATGCGTTCTTGTCCTAGAGATAGACCTTCGGATAGACCTTCGTTTAATCCGGTCGCATGGCCTTGTTTAATACCATGGGCCACCCCATCATCCCAGTACCGTTGATACTCTTCCTGTTGCACCACTTGAATATGATGTATCATCTTCTTGCCATCTCCTTCCATCGCCGCTATGATTTGAAGCGCTTGTTCTTTATACTCATCACCCATTGCCGGAAGCAGTACATACTGTAACCACTTTATAAACCCTGTCTTATCCGATGTTGAGAAAGATCCGATTTGCTCTTTTGCAGCTGACAGGATGTTGATCACAGAACGTTTCTTCTTATCCTTATCGAGTAGCAGGATGTAATCAAGAATCGAGTTGCCTGATCTAAGGTCTGCCGGTTCTATTGTGTTTAAATCCATCGCCCAGTCGGCTTTGACATACTTTTTGAGAAAGTGCAGAAAATGTGCCTTGTTGGAGAGTTCGTGTTTATAACCTCCATCATAATCTGACTTATCGTCAATTTTCGTTTGGGGTAGTTCTGCTTCCGAATTTGCCTGATCGTTTAAAGGATCTTCTTTCGGGTCGGTTCCTTGACCAAAATTCTCTTGTTTGTTCTTCAATTGTTTCCTCCTGCTTCCCGTTTTGGGAATCGTGTGTGGGAGCGAAGAAACAATTAGCTGATTCGAGTATAACAAAACAGCGGGATGCTTGCAACGCTAACCCAAGTTAATTTGTCTGTTTTTTGAATCGTGGCTGAAATGCCATTCATAGGACATAGAAAAAAGTAAGAACTAATTGAACTGATGAAAGATTAGCAAATACCCCGCTTATTGTCAATTATATGTTTTTGTACGTGTATATGTTTTTGTTACTATTCACAGCCATTTATACCATGAGTGACGCCATTCGCCGTTACAATACACAGCTCAATACTTTTTCCGGCATAATTTTCCTTGGCGATACTTCCCATGGGTTTTCCTCTTGCCCGGCATTTTTGATGGATTTCAATATCTTCTCTTGCTGATCTGTATCTTCTGTTTTTTTGCTTAGCATGTTAACACGCATCTGTTTTTTTAAATATGCTTTCATCAATTTGGCGAGTAGGATTTTATAAATCACAATAAGTCACTTATTTACATTTAGATAGAGACCACAACGATTTTCTAACCCAAAGCGTTCCATTACATAATTAAAAATATAAACATCATTACCTAAATCCCATTGGCATTTTGCGCATCCGGCATCATAGTTTACATCTTTACTCTCAATGACTGTAGTTGGATTTCCGTATGTAGTAACCAGAAATTTCTGCATTACATGATAAGCGTCAACGCTCGTTTTTTTAGTTTTGTAGAACTCTTTGCCCATAAAAAACTCAAATACCTGCAACTGCGGTGAAAAATGAAAACCCACATGGCATTCAAGACCTGTTGGTAGCGTGGCTTTTATCGTGTAGTACATGTTTGTCACTTTATGAACATGGGATTGCTTCATGAGTATGCAAAATTGCGCTACATCAATACCAAACGGAACGAATATGTTCGGTAGACTCAGCTGTAATCCTGTGATCCCATTCGATGATTCAATCATATTTTTCCTCCGGCACTAAGCTTATCATGACTGTTATGCTTTTTTCTTAGAGGTCATGCATTACATTACTATCTCATCCCCAAAGGCATTACTCATTTATTTGATACACCCTTTTTATTTATTCTGATATCGTTTACATCACGAAATGTTCGCATGCGATATCCGTTTCCAAAAAGCGTTTGCGATTCTCATGATCCGAAAAAGAACCATAAGCGATGAGCAATTTGGTGTATGCTGCGGTGATTGAAATATCACGAAGAAAGGCAACACCGGTGTCTGCTATGCGTTTGGATGAATCGTACATGGGATTCCTCGAATCATAGGGAGCCGCATAGAAATCAATTCCTTGCGCAATACACTTTTTCGCGAAGTCTACCAGTGAATATTGCGTACTTGTCAAAGATGCAATATCCGGAGACGCGCATGCTGTTCCGGAATGATACAACTCATGAAGGATGGCATCCGGCT
>JAISHZ010000243.1 GCA_031262285.1 Lachnospiraceae bacterium
ATACACACAGAAAAGAACTGGGGATCCTCAAAGCACTTGGATACACAAATTTCTATATCTCGAAACATTTCGCAGTTTTTGGACTCAGTGTCTTTACCGGGTGTGCAGTCGGGTTTGGCGGAGCGTGGCTACTCCTGCCTACTTTCTATGATTTACAAAACAAAGATTCGTTCCTGCCTACACTCCCCCTTCGCTTTCATCCAAGTATCGCAATCGGGTTTGTCCTGTTGCCGACGATATTGTTCGCGTTGTTGTCTGTACTATACGCGTTTTGGAAGCTCCGCGCTCCGGTTCTTTCCCTGCTTCAAAACGCTGCGACCACATATGGTCTGACGCAACGAGGCAAAGCACCACGTGTGAAAAAGGTTCTCACAAATCATTCCCAAACAGAAAAACTTCATAACGAAAAGCCATTCCTAAGTGACCTTCGCAGTAGTACCCTCCGGCAAAAGAAATCCCTTTCTTTTTTTATGCTGTTTTCCGCATTTTGCTTTTCTGCATTGACACAAATGGCATTTCGTATGCAAGAATTAGCCAGTCTTATGATGGGAACAATGATGTTGATCATCGGCTTGGTGCTATCCTTTACTACACTCTATCTGGCGATCACCACCGTGATCGGCGGCAATCGCCAGACACTTTCCATCATGCGTGCATTTGGTTACTCCGACAAAGACTGCCGACGTGCGATCTTAGATTGCTATCGTCCTCTCTCTTACATCGGCTTTGCGGTAGGGACTCTCTATCAACACCTTCTCTTATTGCTGATGATTCGTGTTGTGTATGCGAATGTGGATTCCATCCCAACATACGAATTTGATTTCGGTCTCATGATGATTTCTTTGGTTGTGTTTTTCTTTGTATATGAGATCGTAATGGCTTGTTATACGCGTACGCTCCGCCGTATTTCGTTAAAAGAAATCATGTTATCCTAAATCAAGACTGATACTCCACAACCACCGCAAAGGATTTCCCTTTGCCGGTCGGTTGTATCGAAGTAATGGTTTTTCCTTCTTGTTCCAATGCCAAGACGGTATGTTTTAAGCAGATACCGAGATCGATTTTTTGCATTTTTGCAATAAACGCTTTTAAGATTCCTTTGGGCGTATATTTGACAGTGACTTTGCCTTGGGAAAACTCCAGTTTCCAAGGCTGAAAATTCACTGCTGACGGAGCAAGGCGCGCCGCTTCTGCTACTGCATTTTTTTCATTGGCGATCTCCGTTACTTCTCTACGCGAAAAATCCGCCACTCCACTTCGCATGGGAACATCTGTTTTACCAAAAGCAAGCAAGATCTGATAATCCGACGATTTCGTCTCCGGCTTTGGCATTCCCATCCAAAGACTTCCGATTCCTTCCCTTTGCAAATACAGATCCAAAGTTTGCAGCGTATATCCGATATTGCACAGCGCAGCATCCTCCTCTTTGGAAAATGCCAAAATGGCATGAGGAGCGCTCACACCTTTGATAGATGTCGCATCCACAATTTCAAATCGCGCTTCCTGCCCCGGAATTTGGGGCGCTTGTTCCAACACAGAAGCGATATCCTGTATCATAGCGTCTGTTAGGGGTGTTTCCGTATATTGTCGCACACTGCGTCGTGTAAAGATGGTTTCGTATAGTTTCATATCATTACCTCACTCTTTCTTATAATAGGTCATATTGGAAACTGCATCGCAGTTTCCGATATAAGGCGCTGTCTCTGCGCCGTTAATCGATTATAGGAACCTATTCATGGTTCCTATCATAGGTGCTGTCTCTGCGCCGTTAATCGATGATAGGAACCCGTTCTTGATTCCTATCATCGATCTACCGACAGTTATCTTACCGACTCAGCAAGCGGTAAAAATACTCGCATTTCGCCTTCTCCACGATTGTTCCATGCATAATAGGGAACAAATCGTAAAGTAACATCATCCTCCGGTACCGGTTCATATGTACGGTACAAAGGCGATTCTGTTGCTTCTTTGATCACCTGATCTACGCACTTTCGCTTACCCTGTGCTTCTAACACTACCATTGTATGCCCCAATTCCTGTGACGTGTGCGTACGCACTTCACTAGGTACCAAGCTGTACAAATGTAAAGGACCCGGATTGTCCATTTCCTCTAAACAATACACCATCGGTCCTCTTACCAACGCCGCCTGCCCAAAGGTTTCGCGTACCTTGGGATTTGCCACTGTGAGTATCGTATCCATCGGCGTTTGTATCAGAATCGTCATCCCGCTGTGCCACATCGTTGTAACGTACAGATACCCATCTTTTTCCACATAGGATACCGGCGATTGATCCGATAGGGTAGTCTGCGCGTTTGTCACCGACAATACCACTTTATCCTCATCTTTCACACAAAGTGTCATCTCCTTGCACCATCCGGGACGACGAAATGCCAAAGTCGCTTTCACCTCTGTGTCTGCGTGAATCGTTACTTTGCTATCCCCTCCCCATGGAGCCTGCGTTTCTACGAAAATATCGAAACTTTGATTTCCGACTTTCTTCGTCAGTTTACTTCCCATCATCAGATGAAACCAAAATGTATCTTCATTTTCTGTATACGCATACGCCGATACGGAACTGACCATTCTGGCGATATTCGGCGGGCAGCACGCACATCCAAACCATTTTTGCCGAGTCGATTTGACGTGCGATTTTCGAGCATCCAAGCGACAAGCTTCCGGTACGACTTCCAACGGATTGACATAAAAGAAACTCTTTCCATCCAGTGCCATCCCGGGAAGTACTCCATTGTATAACGCACGCTCCATCACATCCGCATATTCTGCTTTTGGTTCCATTTGGAGCATCCGACGGGCAAAGAACACCAGTCCGATCGCCGCGCAAGTCTCGCTGTATGCGGTATCTCCAGGCAAATCGTAAGGAAAGGAAAACGATTCGCCAATATGGGTTGCACCGATCCCTCCGGTAACATACATTTTTTCATCAACGATACTGTGCCATAATCTACGGCAAGCCTGCGCCATCTCTTCATCTTGCGTAATTCGTGCGATGTCCGCCATCCCGCTGTATAGGTAAACGGCTCGAACTGCATGACCTTTCGCTTCGGACATTTCACGAACCGGTTGATCCGCTTGATAGTATGTATATCGATCATGGCTTTTCGTAAATGGTCTTCCTTCCGCTTTCGTTCGGATCTTCTCCTCTTCCTCAAAAAAGGATGGCTCTGTCCCTCTCATATCCAGAAAAAAGCGAGACAGCGTCAGATACTTTTCTTCCTTTGTCACTTCCGCCAAACGAACCAACGCCATTTCTGCTATCTCATGCCCCGGATACCCTTTGGATTTTCCCTCTTCGACGCCAAATCGTTCCATGATAAAATCCGCAAATCGTTTCGCCGCTTGCAAGAGCTTGTCGTTGCCGGTCGCCTGATAATAAGCTACCGCACCTTCCACGAAATGCCCGAAGCAATACAATTCATGATGGTCTTTCAAGTTGGTAAAGATTCCGTCCATCCCATTGATAATGTAATAGGTATCCAAATATCCGTTTTCTTGCTGGGCGCTGCACACGAGATCAATCGCTTCATCTGCTGTCTTTTGCAATTGCGCATCGGGGTACTGCGTCAACGAATACGCGACCGCCTCAATCCACTTGGAAAAGTCACTGTCTTGAAAAACAAATCCATAAAATCGATTCGGATCCGGTTCTTCATTCTCCGGCGGTAGCGCTTGAAATCCGCGAAACGTATACGAAGGTGCCTTATAGGCGCTACCTAACTGTCCTCGCTCTTGATTCATACGCGCCGCTACTTTGAAATTTCTCATACAATAACTGGGAGCGGCTTCTTCGATCCGATCATTCAGCGCCTCCCATTGATAAGGTATGACACTCGTGCGAACCAGATCTTGTTCTCGCTTCCAAAACGGATCCTCCACCACGATATCATGAAGGGATAGCGGTTTGCTGTAGCTTGTTTCATCCATACTTGCTCCCGTCTGCGCGCCAACGGCGCGCTACTCTTCCATCGACGTCCATTTACCTGTCTGCAGGAAAGTGTGCGCCAACTCCTGTGCCTCTGTTATGATTTCATTGGGATATCCCATGATTTCCAGTAAAAGAATCGCATTCCGTGTAGATGCGCTCCCCTTCTGTAAGAGATAAGGAAAAGAAATATCCCCTTCTTTGATGATTTCTTCAAAATGATAATTCACGTATTTTCCTTGTAAAAGACGAGTCAATTCGATATCGTGCGTGGCTGCAAAACAAATCCCTGCGCCGTCTGTCAAGCTTTTTAAAATTTCGACGGAAGCAGCGATACGTTCTACCGTATTGGTTCCTCGCAAGACCTCGTCAATCAGACAGACTACCGGCTCACCCGGTATCTTCTTGGCATCCAATATGCGTTTTAACGATTTGATTTCTGCCATATAATAACTATCGCCACTCGTCAGATCATCTCGTAAGGACATCGAAGTCAGCAATCGTACAAACGGCGCTTGATAGGAAGTCGCCGTAGCGGTATGAATCGTTTGCGCCAACAAGATTTCCAAGGCGACTGTTTTTAAGAAAGTCGATTTCCCGGAAGCATTCGATCCTGTCAGAAGAACGCCTCCATCGGTGTAAATGGTATTTTTGACCGGGTTTTGCAGCAAAGGATGATACAAATCCGTCACGTGAATCTGCGTTCTTTCGTGAAATTGAGGCACACACCATTCGTCTCCAAGTGTGGCTCGATAAGAAGCAATACTAATCGATGCTTCCAATCTACCAAATCCACCTGCCAAGAGATCGACATCCTGCCTGTGCCCTGTAAGATACTTGTGCATCT
>JAISHZ010000022.1 GCA_031262285.1 Lachnospiraceae bacterium
AAATCGAATCGTGGCGAACCGTAACGAGCTTACCCTCTACAGACACTCCCCGACATTTGTACCCGGCGGGCAATCGACTCAGATTATCATCGGCGCTACACCGGAAAATGACTTTCAACTATTGACCGTCGCTGAGAATTTATACGACAAATTTTCCCTCAAAAGAGTGTTTTATTCCGCATTCGTGAATGTCAATGAAGACAGTTTGTTACCGGCTCTACCCACAGGTCCGCCACTCAAACGCGAACACAGACTTTATCAAGCAGATTGGCTTTTGCGTTTTTATGGTTTTCAAGCTTCTGAACTTTTAAATGAAGACAGACCTTATTTTAATGTGATGTTGGATCCCAAAGAAGATTGGGCAATTCGACATTTAGAGTTTTATCCGATAGAGATCAATCAAGCAACGAAAGAGGATCTACTCCGTGTTCCGGGTATCGGAGTCAGAAGTGCCAATCGTATTTTGACTGCTAGGAAAAGTACGAAACTTTCGTTCCACGATTTGAAAAAGCTGGGCATTGTACTGAAGCGTGCTTTGTTTTTCATCACGTGCAATGGTCATATGATGTATCCTACCAAGTTAGAAGAAGACTATTTGGTAAGGAATCTGACCTCGGATCGAGAACGCGTTCAATTTGGAACGGACGCTATGACCTATCGACAGATGTCTTTGTTTGATACAGAACAGTTCAATCCACCTATCTTGCAAGAAGATCGATTACAAGCGGCGGTCGGAGAGTTATAAAGGAAAGATATTTGTTACATTGTACAGAGTGCTTCCGCATGGTCGAAATGTGTGTAGATGTTTGAACGTTGAAATCGCTTTCCAACTCCTTGATTCGAAAACGTACCTACAGGTGCGCGAGCGGGAGTAAATGCACAATTTCGCAGAGGTCGCAACTTGATAGGTTGCTATATATGCCTTAGACGTGATTCATAACAGATATTTTGAATAGGAAGTGCGGGAAATGATCAATAGAGTGTTGGAGGAAACGTGTTTGTATATCAATGTGAAGATTCGTTAGAGAGTATTTTTACCGCTATTTACAATGTTTATGAAGATAAAAATGATCCACAGGACGTGTATCTCGATCTAAGTGGGCAACCTAGGCTCTTTGCTGTCTATATTCCTGTTTTGATTCAGACCGATAAAGTAAAGAAAGTGATGCGGTCTTTGAAGCGCGATTTTGGAGAAGAGGATACGATGCGACTCTGTTATGCTTTGACATCCCCGGCAGAAGATAAAGCACAGGCAGTGTTTCAAACCATTTCGCTTGGAATCGCGAATCGACGAGGGAGAACATCGCAAGGTCATTTATTTGATCAGTTAGCAAATCACTGGGTGAATCGTGCGTTTGTATTGTACAGAGCGGCATCTTGTGAGCAACATCAATTAACCAGTTTTGTGCGGTTTTCAGAAGTAGAAAATCGTATCTTACTTTCCAAAATTGCGCCGAAGAATAATATTCTGGCTTTTTTAATGCCTCATTTTTCTGATCGCCTACCGGCAGAAAATTTTATGATTTATGATACGAATCGTGACTTTTTCGGGATTCATCCCGCAGGAGGCGATTGGTATTTCGTTCTTGGTAGCGACATTGTGGTGGAAAAAGCAACTTTTACGTTGTCCGCAAAGGAACATACCTACCGAAGTCTGTTTCGCAGTTTTTGTGAGTCGATTGCGATCAAAGAACGAATCAACAAAAACTTACAACGTACCCACTTACCTCTTCGGTATCGTGAATATATGGTGGAATTCGAACATACAAATTTCGATCAAGAAAGCATTCATTTTTCGCGAAATGATCATTTAGGCATTTAAACTACTAAAGTGTTTATCGTGAAAAATATATGAAAAAAAGAGCTTTTGACGGAAATGGAAAAGCATAATGCAATAAAACTCCTGTGCTTCCTATTAAGCCTGTACTTTTTTGCTGAAATAATCCATTTACTTTTTGCTATGTTGAGGTATAATTTTAGGTATTACTAAAAAGCAAAGGACTCCATTCTTTTGCGAACAGGAAGGGAAGCTGTTGCAAGTTTTATTTATTGCACTTTGTTACGCAACCATAGCATCAGAAAGGACGGCTGAAAATGGTAAGAAAAATCAAATTGAAACAAGACCAGATCCAGCATTTTGTGAATTGTACCTCCAGATGTGATTTTGAGATTGATATCTATTACAATAGCTATATTGTTGATGCGAAATCATTTCTTGGAGTATATGGGTTAGATCACAGTAAAGTGCTTACAGTTTCTTACGATGGATATAATCGTGAATTTGAAGAATTGTTGGGAACCCTTTCGATAGCATGTTAAGGACTACCGCTTTTCGCTGTTGGTGAAAAAACCCGCTAAAGCGGGCGAAAAACATGGTACAATTCTGATCAGATGCCCGCTAAAGCGGGCGAAAAATATGGTATAATAACTTCCTGTGAAAGATGCTTTGCCGTCTTTTATAGGAAGTTTTTGCTTATCAACAGAAACGTAGATCGCGAACGCGTAAAAGACATACGCGAGTGTGAATCGTAACAGTACGCTTTCAAAATCCTTGTTTAGCGTATCTGCCAAGGCACGACAGATCACGCGCTTGCTATAGAGGGAGAGTACAGTTGGAAATCAAAATCTCAGTACGGTATCTGGTAGAATTTATTTTGCGCAGTGGGAATATCGACAAGCGGCGTAGACGAGCATCTATCAATGATATGCAAAAAGGTAGTAAGATTCACCGAAAGCTACAACGACGAATGGGAGAAGACTACCATGCTGAGGTTACGCTCCGATATGTGTTGGATACCGGGAGATATAGACTTATCATAGAAGGTCGTGCCGATGGCGTGATTGATCGCAGACCAACATCTGAATTTTCATTGGAGTTGTTGTCTGTTATGGCGAACGAAGTGACTCCCCCATCTATCAGTGTCATAGAAGGGATCGAGGAGCCGATTGTGATTGACGAGATCAAAGGCACTTATCGCAAGTTGCGATTTTTGCGGGAACCTTTGCCCATCCATTTAGCACAAGCAAAATGTTACGCTTATTTATATGGGACGATTCGTAAAGTTGATTTTATTAGAATTCGGATGACCTATTGTCATCTGATAACGGAAGAAATTCGGTATTTTCATTTGGATTTTGCTATGACGGAACTGTACGATTGGTTTCAAGGACTGATCCAAGAATATCTAAAATGGGCAGATTTTGCATATGAATGGAAAAAGGTCAGTCATACTTCCATTGCACAATTGGCGTTTCCTTTTCCTTACCGGTCGGGTCAAAAAGAATTGGTTACACACGTCTACCAAACGATTTATCACAAAAAGAAGCTGTTCTTAGAAGCTCCCACCGGAGTGGGGAAAACCATTTCGACGATTTTTCCTGCCGTGAAAGCAGTGGAAAAAGAGATGGGAAGCAAGATTTTCTACTTAACCGCGAAAACGATCACACGAACCGTAGCGGCGCAAAGCTTTGCGTTATTACGGCAAGGCGGGTTGCGGTGGAAAAGTATTGTCATTACAGCGAAAGATAAGATATGCTTTCTTCAGGAAGCCAAATGCAATCCCGATGAATGCCCCTATGCAAAAGGACATTATAATCGAATCAACGCATGTGTGTATGACGTATTGACCGATTCGGACGATTTTAGTAGGGAGAAAGTGGAAGAGTATGCAAGGAGGTACATGGTCTGTCCTTATGAATTGAGTTTGGATTTAAGCCTTTTTGCCGATGGTATTATCTGCGACTACAACTACCTATTTGACCCGCACGTATATTTACGGCGTTTTTTTGAGGAACCTCAAGGAGACTACCTTTTTTTGGTGGATGAAGCACACAACCTTCTTTCACGGGGAAGGGAAATGTTTAGCGCGACGCTCGTCAAAGAGAGATTTCAAGAAATATCGCTGACATTGCTAGATTTGAATGAAGCAAAATCACTCAAAGCTAATGGGAGACCGGCAATTTTTTTGACCAAAGGATATAGCTATCGCCTACTGCACAATATAGAAAAATGCAATCAAGAATTCCTTACCCTCAAACGACGTTGCAAAGAGTATCAAATCGTAACCAATTTTAAATCGATTGTAGAATGTTTGCTGGCGATTGGCAGCATTTTGGAGCAATATTGGGACGAAGGAGAAGAAACTCCGATCACGGAAATGCTTTTAACGTTTTATTACGAAGTCAATCACTTTATCGATATCTACGATTTGGCATTGGAGCAAAAAAAGGCAGCTTTATCTACTTACGTGATGTATACACAAATGCAGGAGGACAGCGATTTTATCATCCGTTTACTTTGCATGAATCCAAGCGAAAATCTTCGCAATTCTCTTGCGAAAGGAAGAAGCAGCATCCTTTTTTCCGCTACGTTGCTCCCTATTCAATACTACAAGGAATTGCTTGGCGGCGATCCAACGGATTACGAAGTATATGCAAAATCTGTTTTTGATCCCGACAAAAAAGCACTTTTGATCGCTTCTGACGTGACAAGTCGATACGCAAGACGGACGGAATCAGAGTACCGAACCATCGCCGGGTATATTCATGAAATCGTAAAGAACAGACACGGTAACTATATCGTCTTCGCGCCGTCTTATCAATTTCTACGAATCATCAGCGAATACTATCGAGAAGAGTATGGGCGCGAGGATGTATTCTATATACAACAAGAAAAAACGATGGATGAAGGGGAAAGAGAGCTTTTTTTGTCCGCCTTCGAGAGTTCACAAGAACGTACGATGGTTGCGTTTTGTGTCTTGGGCGGTATCTTTGGAGAAGGAATTGATCTGAAGAATGATCGATTGATTGGTGCTATGATCATCGGCACCGGTATTGCACAAGTGACGCTGGAAAAAGAACTACTGCGAAGGTATTTTGATGAACAGGGCAAAAACGGCTTTGATTATGCGTACCGCTATCCCGGCATGAACAAAGTGTTGCAGGCAGCGGGGCGTGTTATTCGTACCATGCAGGATGTGGGGATCGTCGTATTACTGGATGAAAGATTCCTTAGGTATGAGTATCAACGTCTTTTTCCTTTGGAATGGGAGGATTATCAAGTTGTTACCAAAGATACGATTGCGAAAAAAATAGAACATTTTTGGGACTCTTGGCTGTAACGACAATGACGTTTTTGAAAGTGACAATCGCGTTTATGTGGATAACTCGGTGGAAACGGTGGATTGAACGAACTTATCCCCATATTTCTGACAGACGCGTCAGATCAAAAACCCAACACAAGTGTCAAAATGAAGGAAAAGCCTTCAAATCGACTGACCGGGTCAATCATTCGGATAAATGTCGATTTTTCCGAATCGCATGAAATTGGATCAGAAAAGCGAAAAAAGATTTGACAATCAGAAATGGCTATGTTAAAGTGAGCGGGTGTGAGCAACACACAACAACCAAGCAGAGTATCCACTCTCACCTTACGGCTTCGCCGGTAAGTGTTAAACATTTCTGAGCACAGAAGATATTGTGCACGATTGATCAGATTGAGTGGATGACGAAGCTATCCACTTTTTTTATTGCGGAGGTGTAAAACTATTAGCGAATTAATGATTAACGAACAGATCAGAGACAGAGAGGTACGTGTCGTTGGTGAAGCAGGCGAGCAATTAGGCATTATGTCCGTCAGAGACGCGATGAGATTGGCCGAAGAAGCAAACGTCGATCTGGTCAAAATTGCGCCGACCGCACAGCCGCCGGTATGCAAGTTGGTGGATTACGGTAAGTTCAAATATGAACAGACGCGCAAAGACAAAGAAGCGAAGAAGAAACAGCGAATCGTCGAAATCAAAGAGATTCGTCTTTCCCCCAATATCGATGAAAACGATTTAAACACCAAGATCGGCGCAGCCAAAAAGTTTTTGTCAAAAGGCAATAAAGTGAAGATCACGATGCGTTTTCGCGGACGAGAAATGTCTCACATGAGCAATAGCCGACATATATTGGATGACATTGCCAAAAGCCTTGCGCAAATTGCGGTAATAGAAAAAGCACCCAAGGTGGAAGGCAGAAGTATGACCATGTATTTGACGGAGAAGAAATAGACGAGCACAAACAGAGCAATTTTGATAGGAGGAGCAGACAATGCAGAAAATGAAAACAAAAAGATCGGCAGCGAAGCGATTCAAAGCCACAGCAACAGGGAAACTGAAGAGGAGTAAAGCTTACAAGAGCCATATTTTGACCAAAAAGTCTCCGAAAAGAAAGCGCAATTTGCGGAAATCTACGATGACGGATGCAACCAATGTCAAGAACATGAAGAAAATATTACCCTATCTATAAATCGGACAAGGAGGACAGT
>JAISHZ010000309.1 GCA_031262285.1 Lachnospiraceae bacterium
GGATGATTTCGTGGAAGTTCTTTTGATGCTTTTGGACAAATATCATGTCATGCCATATGAAATTGAAATAGAGATTACAGAGAGTGTTTTGATCGATAACTTTTCCGCTGTATCAGAAAAGTTAAGATGCTTGCGTGAACATGGCGTTCGAATTTCTTTGGATGACTTTGGAACCGGGTTTTCCTCTCTTTCTTATCTAAAGAAACTTCCGATTGATACTTTAAAGATAGACAAATCTTTTATAGATACCGTGCTTACAGATTCTGCTACACGAATCATCACGGAGTCTATTATCAATATGGTCAAAACCTTAGGTTTTGAATCTGTAGCGGAAGGTGTGGAAGAGGAGAATCAATACGATTATCTTCAAGTCATTGGTTGCGATATTATTCAAGGATATTACTTTGGGAAACCGTTACCGGTAGAAGGAATCGAAAAGATACTGGATTCGCTTTCTTAATCCGATGAACCCAGAGCATGGTCTCTATCTCCACAGAACGTATAACACCCAAAACGCCCCCTCTGCTCTGTGCGGTTCTGTGCATCGATTGGTTACAAATATAGATCGGTGGACGCTTGATTCGTAACGAAACAGCGCATAGAGTGTTATACAGTTTTGGTTCAAAATTGATACAGAACATAAATTTTGATACATTTTATCTTCAGAAAGGAATATATAGTGCGTGGGTAAAAGACTTTTTATCGCAGAAAAGCCGAGTGTGGCGCGGGAATTTGGGAATGCGTTAAAAGAAAAGATGTCCTCCCATGACGGATATATTGAAAGTACACAGACGGTGGTGACATGGTGTATTGGGCACCTTGTGACCATGAGTTACCCGGATGCTTATGATCCCAAATACAAACGTTGGAGTTTTGATACCATCCCTTTTTTGCCGACATTGTACAAATATGAACTGATCGAAACGGTCAAAAAGCAATTTGTCATCGTCAGTAATCTTCTCAATCGTCCGGACGTGGATGTGATTTATGTATGTACAGACTCCGGGAGAGAAGGGGAGTATATCTATCGATTAGTGGAACAGATGTCCGGCGCACAAGGGAAACAGCGAAAAAGAGTTTGGATTGATTCTCAAACCGAAGAAGAGATATTAAGAGGGATTCAAGAAGCCAAAGATCTGTCCGCATATGATCATCTTGCCGATGCAGCATATCTGCGTGCGAAAGAAGATTACCTAATGGGAATCAATTTTTCCAGAGTTCTAACATTAAAATACGGGAATTCCGTAAAAGATTACTTAAAAAGAGATAAGGCGGTCATCAGCGTAGGGCGTGTGATGACTTGTGTACTTGGGATGGTGGTAAGCAGAGAGAGGGAAATTCGATCTTTCGAGAAAACCCCCTTTTATCGAATCAGTGCATCCTTCTTTTTTACGCCTCCAAATCGAAAAGAGGACGACACACTAGAATGTATAGAAGCAGAATGGAAATCGATGGAAGGTTCGAAATATTGGGAATCTCCTTTCTTGTATAAAGAGAATGGGTTTCGAACCAAAGCAGCGGCAGAGGAATTGATCGAACACCTTCGCAACGATTCTTTGCCTCCGATGAAGTTGGAACAAATCGAACGAAAAAAGGAAACCAAGAATCCTCCCCTTCTATACAATTTGGCTGAATTACAAAATGATTGCTCCAAGTATTTTAAAATCAGCCCGGATGAAACACTGCAGATTGTGCAAGAATTGTACGAAAAGAAGATGGTTACATATCCGAGAACCGACGCCAGAGTCTTATCGACCGCCGTAGCGAAGGAAATCCATAAAAATCTTTCGGGATTACAACACCACCCTCATCTTGGGGAAATAGCGAACAAGATTATAGAGGAGCAAGCACAGAAACAGATCCAAAAGAGTCGTTATGTGGACGACAAACAAATCACCGATCATTATGCGATCATCCCCACCGGTCATGATGCCAAATCAATAGCGCGATTGTCTGAGCGCGCAGCGAACGTGTATGATCTAATAGCGCGACGTTTTTTGTGTATCTTTTTACCACCGGCACAATACCGTAAAATAACGCTGGTCATAGCGATACCGTGGAAACAAGAAGAAGTCCTATACACGGAACGGTTTACTTCCGGCTTCAAATTTTTGACACAAATGGGGTATCTTACGGCGGCTCCTTTTGTTTCCACCCAAGACAATGAAGCACAAAAAGAAAAAATGGCGTTGTTTGAGCAGCTGAAAAAAGGACAAGTGTTTTCCTCAGCTTCGTACGAGATCAAAGAAGGGGAAACCACACCTCCAAAACGATATAGTTCCGGTAGTATGATATTAGCGATGGAAAATGCGGGACAGCTCATAGAAGACGATGACCTTCGCGCACAAATCAAAGGAAGCGGCATCGGCACCAGTGCCACAAGAGCGGAGATTCTCAAAAAGCTGGTCACCATTGAATATTTAAAATTAAATAAAAAGACACAATTTTTGACCCCTACCCTTATGGGAGAGATGATTTACGATGTGGTCAACGCGTCCTTGCGACCGCTTTTAGATCCCGCACTAACTGCCAGTTGGGAAAAAGGATTAACCATGGTGGCAGGCGGAGAAATCACAGCAGAGGAATACCAAAAGAAATTGAACGATTTTGTGGCAAGAAGAACCAATTATGTAAAAAGGCTAAACAATCAAAAGGATTTATACACCGGTTTTTGTCAAACATCAAAATATTACTAAGCAGCTGATCTATAAAGTCAGTCCTCAAAAGGAGATAGGAGATGAACCAAAACGATCTGCTCATCAATGAATTATTCGATCTAAGCCATACGATTGCGACAGAACTATTTGTATCAAAACAGTACCCATGGGAGGTATTGTCTGACATTCACTCCTTTATCATCACAGTAGGGAATCAACTCTCGCCGGAGGAATACGAACTGCATGGTACGGATATATGGATTGCCAAAGATGCAGTGGTGGCAGAAAGTGCGAGTTTGACAGGACCATTGATTATCGATCACGAAGCTACGATTCGCCACTGCGCTTTTATCCGTGGAGATGTCATCGTGGGTAAAAAATGTGTAGTAGGCAATTCCACGGAATTAAAGAATTGTATCTTATTTGACAGAGTGCAAGTACCTCATTACAATTATGTGGGCGACAGCGTTTTAGGTTATCGTTCTCATATGGGTGCAGGTTCTATCGCTTCTAATTTAAAAACGGATCAACAACCGGTCATCATTCGAGGCGACGATCAAGGGATCCCTTTTACAATACCGACCAATCGTAAGAAAGTAGGCGCTATTCTGGGAGATTCTGTGGAAGTAGGGTGCGGATGTGTATTGAATCCCGGAACGGTGATTGGGAAAGGGTCGCATATTTATCCATTATCTTCAATACGCGGAGCCGTGCCCGCCGCAAGCATCTACAAAGCACCGGATACGATTATTCCGATACACTCATAATACTAATATAAACGTTTTTAATTATCTTTACGTATCCACTTGGAATTTTTATAAGCATTACTGTGATTCGGCGAAACAATAATATTAAGTCAATTAAATTCATTTATACTAGTACAAACTTTTTCAATTATTTTATGTTTCCACGAAAAACAATTACCTAAGAATGGAGCAAATGTGAACATTTATCGTGAAGCATTGAAACACAAAAAGAGAATTGTTGTAAAAATCGGATCCTCTTCTTTGCAGCATTCGGAGACGAAAGATCTGGATTTTATCCGTATGGAACGACTCATCAGAGAATTGTGCGACTTGCGCAATCAAGGAAAAGACATCGTACTGGTTACTTCCGGAGCGATCGCCGTTGGGAAGAAAGCCTTGAATATCCCGGAAGAGAAACCTCATTCTCCCGGAAAAGCGTTGGCGATCAAGCAAGCATGTTCTGCTGTTGGTCAAGCAAGACTGATGATGACATATCAGAAATTATTTGCCGAGTACAATCACATCGCGGCGCAAATCTTAATGACGAAAAACACGGTTTTGGATGATTTGAATCGTTACCACGCGCATAATACGTTTTCGGAGTTGTTACGATTGGGAGTCATACCGGTCGTGAATGAAAATGATACTGTTGCGACTTATGAAATCGAAG
>JAISHZ010000026.1 GCA_031262285.1 Lachnospiraceae bacterium
TAACCGGTTCCGCCGGTCACCAGTATTTTCATATCGTCTCCTCTCTGCGCAACAAATGCGCTTCCCGATCTTTTTGCAATAATGCTCTTGCCGTTTCGACAGAATCAATACCGGTTAGATTTTTAATCGGTGCGAATTCTTTTTCCCGTACCACTTCGTAAGGCAGACACCTACCCAATTCATGAATCATATCCAGTACCAGTGTTTCATAGCGATACCCATTCGGTTCGGTGGGGTTCACCGGGCGTCCTTCTTTATCAATATGTTGAATCTTCTTGTTCACCACGTGAAGAGGCAAACTCTGGTCTACAATGCGGCGCAATTCCGATTCGCGAAATAAGTAATTGAGTATCACGCCATATTGATAGAGCCATTCGCCGTTTGCATCCTTTGCGTCGGCAAGGTCGTCGGTCATGTCATAATATTCGATGATCGAGGGTTTGCCATCCTCCAAGCACATGATTCCAATGCGCTCGTCCTTTGCGCACTTAGCGAACACCTTGGCGCCGACTGACGCTTGATCTTGAATCGTAGCACCTAGAAAGCACGGATCAGCGATTCGTTGCAATACATTGTCTACGGCGAATACATTTAACCATTCAATCCCTTCCGCAGACACCACATCCAGCAAACCCGCGTCGCGCATAGACAGATACCATCCGCCATTTCCGCTGGGAGATGTGGAAATGCGTCCCTTTTCTTCCAACAGTACCTTGCCTTCATAATCTGTCGCAACCGTCATGGTCTGTTTGAAGAAATGAATCCTAGCTTCGTCGTATCCGAAAAAGCGGTGCTGTGTCAGAAAACGGACAGTTTCTTCATGGTTTTTGTCGCTCGTCATGACAAAAAGCGTAATCCATGTGCCGGATTCCCTTACCACATCCATCAGATTTTGAAAGAGACATTCAAAAATAGACAATTCTTTATGAGTGCCGATATTGTAGACACCCTTAGGACCGTCACTACCAAGACGAGACCCCATCCCTCCCGCAAGCAGGATAGCGCCAAGCTTTCCTTGTTTGATTGCGTCCAGCCCAATCCGGCGGTACTCCGCTTCTTCGAGGGCGATTTGTGAAAGCTTCCTAACTGCAATCGGGGCTATTTCACCACGAGGAAGCGCAAATCCACCTTGTGCGGCGGCTACAGCCGCTTTTTGGTAAGAAAGATCCACTTCGCTGATTTGCGCCAACAGAGTTTCTTTTTCATGTTCGGAAAGATCCTCATAAAATGTCAATAAATGTTCTTGATCATACTTCTTCAGTTTCTCTTGTGCCTGCGATACTGTCATTGATGCTCCCATCTGCGCCAAAGATACGCGTATCCTACGCTGATAGCGCTCTCCATGAAATGTAGTAGTGTTTAGCGACCCTCTCCAAGGACTAATTTCCTGTCATTGCAACCATCCGTTTAATCATCTCAAATCGTGAAAGCGACCTATGCTTTCGCAGTATTCCGTGATTTACGCTCGCTATAGCGAGCATCTCATAAATATTGAAAGCGACCTATGCTTTCATATTGTAGCATAAAGTAATGTTGTACGTAAAGGGTGGCTGTTACAATTCACGCGTTCGCCGATCTACATTGAAGGCAGTGTAACCCGGACGAACCGCATAGAACCGAGGGGAGTTTTGGGATACACTGCCTTTGAAACGTACATCAGCGAATATGAGAATCGTAACATCTATGGTCATTAGGACAATGATGGGAGGAATACAGTTAGTTGTGAGTGATGTTTGGATTTGGGTGAAAAGGTATGCCGAGAATACGGAAACAGAATGATTGTATGGTGTGTTTTGAGGAAGATTTGATTTGGTATGTCGGTATTTATATACGGCTTTCCCGAGACGACGGTAAGGAGGAAAGCGAGAGTGTGAAGAATCAGAAAAAAATATTGTCTGAATATTTGGATCATTTTTTTGTCGGAAAATTTGTGATTACGGATTTTTATGTGGATGATGGGTTGACGGGGACTGACGATACCAGAGAGAGTTTTATGCGTCTGGTTCAAGATATTGAGCGTGGAATAGTGAACTGTGTGTTATGCAAAACATTGTCTCGTGCTTTCCGTAATTATTCCGATCAAGGTTATTATTTGGAGTATTATTTTCCACAAAAGAAGGTTCGTTTTTTGTCTATGGGAGATCCCAAAATTGATACATTTGAAAATCCGGAAGTGGTAATGGGGTTAGAAGTACCGATTACCGGACTCATGAATGATCGATATGCTGCGCAAACATCCAACGCGATCAGACGTACATTTCACACAAAACGAAGAAATGGTGAATTCATCGGAGCTTTCGCGCCATATGGGTATCAAAAAGATCCAAATGACAAAAATCATTTGCTCTTGGATCCGAATA
Source organism: Lachnospiraceae bacterium (assembly GCA_031262285.1). The sequence goes on from JAISHZ010000026.1 coordinate 2,361, forward strand.
TCGTACCGATCAAGCGGGAGTTGCTTTATTGGATCATCCGAGACGGGATGAGTCTTCGTGGTGCAGCACAAAGATTGAATGAACTGGGGATCCCTAATCCAACGGCGTACAAAAAAAGTCAAGGTTTGAAATATTGCAATCCAAATTCGACCCAAAATGATGGACTTTGGACAGGTCAAACAGTGAAGTATGTACTGATGGATAAGGTCAATCTCGGTCATATGGTGCAAGGGAAGCAAAGAGTGATCAGTTATAAGGTGCACGAGCAGGTAAAAGTGCCTGAAAAGGAGTGGATTATCAAAGAAAATACACACGAAGCGACGTTCACACAAGATGAATATCAGACCATCCAACAACTTTTACGAAGAGATACACGAACGGCAAACGGCGCGAATCAAGTTCACTTGTTTGCGGGCTTTTTGAGATGCCGGGATTGTGGGAAAGCTCTTCAAAGAAGTAGCGCGGGAGGGTTTGTTTATTATTCTTGTAGAACCTATCA
>JAISHZ010000340.1 GCA_031262285.1 Lachnospiraceae bacterium
TCTTGCCTTCACTCGTCGGTGCGATGATATTTTGCATATATTGATGATAGTAAAGACTTCCGTCGCTATTATCCACATCAAACTTTTGCAAATACAAAGTATCTTGCCCTCTCAATATATAGTTCTGTGATATGAATCGACCACCACCCTCAATCGAAAGTGCCGGCGTAATCCAACCCGATTGATACGCTCGCAAAATGCCATTGGCGATCACCGCCTCATCCCCTTGCCCTGTCGCTCCAATATTAAAATAATTGTAAAGCGGCTCTGTCCCCATATAAGAAGGATTCTTGACAAATCCCGAATTATTCTGGAAATATTCCTCAACCCAAGTAGCGGTTCTCTCTCCTGAAATCAAAGGCGAATTCCCTGCACCTTGCTCTTGAAAAACACGACTCGCCAAATGAAACGGACTGACATGAATACTCCCACCGATGGTAAAAAACGCATTCGCGTACGTCTGCTCCGCTCCCGGCATCATACCCGACATAAAAGTACTATTTAAAAAGACCTCTACGGCAGCTTCCGTATGATACGTCTCGTTATATGTCAAAAGCTCAAACTGAAAAATCGTCTCTTCTTTGATTGAATTCCTCGGGTCTAAATAATACCGCAAGATCCCTTCCGTCGCCTGCGACCAATTACTTTCATTAGAAGCACCCGCCTTCTCATACGAAGCATAACTATTCGGCACTAAGCTTCTATTGAGAGCTATTTCATTTTCCACTACCGTCTGAAAATCCAAACCCACTTGATGAGCAACAAAGATCCAATTCGGATGCGCCTCCTTCAGTTCCAACAAAGCTTCCTGATAACTTTCCGGAAATTGCTCAATATCCGGATAGGAAGGCGCAAGACGCATCAAAGAACGCCGATTCGAAGGAACGATACTTTGATGCTCCTTTTCCCACGCAAGAAAAGTTTCATCAAAACAAGCCAAATTACTTCTCTGTATGTACCCTTCATAACCTTGATTTTCCACCGTCAAAGTAACTTTCGTCCACAAAACACCCCTATCATCCGCAACTTGCCCTTGAATCTGCACCTGCTGCCCACTCCGAACCGTCACAACACTCTCAGCAGCTTCCGAAGCCTGACTACGCACGGCATACTCCGTACACAAATACACCAAAGCCAAAATGGGATGATCGTGCGCAAACCCCTCTTCAGACACTTCCGCAGCCACAATACGAGACATCGACCCGAAAGACTGCACAAAAAGACAACCCAACAGACAAGCTATGATAAACCCACTCTTTCGATTAACAAACATTCGTATATTCCACGTACTCTTCATCTGATTGCTCCCATCCTATCTCTATCGTAAATCAGCTACCCGATAAACAGACTCCATGAAACAATTACCTATAGTTCCCTGTGCGTTTTTCTAACTACATGTACAGATCCAGTATGAATGAGGCTTTAGCTGAAGGATGCAACCTGTAATTAGAAGTTTAAATCTTATAATAACGCAAACTTAGTTCCTTGCTTTTCTAAGGTCTTGGGCGTAGTTAAAAATAATAGTAGGGAACTATAGGTAAATTTTTCATACCTTCGCGTATCTGACGAATCAAAGCAACAAATCGCACAAATCATCATGCGATGATATCATCACCACGCAATTTGGCGATTGCGCTCAGTCGAAATTGTACATTCTATACACTTTCGACTGAGCGCAAGATATAATCTGCAAATAAAACTACACATACCAGTTATAAGAAATCAATCATGTGCTCTTATTATACATAATTAACGTTACTCTTGCAAGATATCCTCACAAACAATTCGTGGAAAACGTGTCATATGGTTACAAATTACGCATTCGCCGATCTACGTTTACGGCTATCAATGCACAGAACCGTGCAGAGCCGTGGGGAGTTTTGGGTGTTATACGTTCTGTGGAGATGAGACCAAGTGAAAATGAGCGCCTGCTTGTGCGCGCATTTTCACTGACATGGGCTCATCGGAACGCCCAGAGAGTCTAACACCCAAAACTCCCCACGGCTCTGCGCGGTTCGTCCGGGATACACTGCCTTTGAATGTAGATAAGCGAACGCGTAAATTCCTTCACCACCACATGGTTAATATTGGTGTACATAATTTTCAGCTAGCGATTCTCTCTTAGATGGTGTATAATGCTATCTAATTGAGTTCGCATGAGGTAACCAATGGATTTTTTTAACACATTAATGCAAAATCGAATCTGGATGACTGCCACATGCGGATGGATCACCGCACAAGTCCTAAAGACACTCATTCACTTGCTCTTTACCAAAGAATTTGTCGCAGAGCGCCTTGTCGGCAGCGGCGGTATGCCCAGCTCTCATTCTGCGACAGTGTGCGCTTTGGCTTCTTCCGTCTGTTACGAATACGGACCGGGAGGATTTGAGTTCGCAGTAGTCTTCGTATTCGCGATCATCGTCATGCATGACGCCATGGGTGTCCGCCGCGAAACAGGCAGACAAGCCCAATTACTTAACGACATCATCAAAATCTTTACAGACATGGGACATAGCGATATTTCTCCGGAAGACAAGCTCAAAGAATTTGTTGGTCATACTCCTTTGCAGGTGTTGGCCGGCGCAATATTAGGCATATTGGTTTCAATATGTATCTACACAGTGACAGGATAAGTTTGAAAATCGATCCATTTTCAAACTCCTTCATAAATCTATGCATCTTTTTATGCGCAGATTGGAAATAAAAATAAAAGAAAGAGAGAACACGTATGAAAAAGTATCGTTATCTAATTTCCTTGATTTTACTCACACTTTTCCTCTGCTCCTGTAGCAGCAAAGAAACACTCCCCAATTTAGACTCCATTCCTACAGCTCAGCCAATTGACAAGGGCGATACCGAGACTCCTACGACTCCCGGTACGGAAGCTGTAGATCCTACCACAGACGTACAGACACCCTCCACTCCGACCGGAGACTTAAAAAGAAGCCGTCTTACCAACGAATGGGTATCCGCTCAGATTGCAGATACCAGACCGATTGCTGTCATGACACCCCAAGAAGACGATGCGATTCCGCATTACAGTTTATCCAAAGCATCTATCCTATACGAAGTCAATGTGGAAGGACGCATGACCCGTATGATGGCAGTTTATGAAAACTGGTGGGAATTGGAGAAGATCGGAAACATTCGCAGTTTGCGCAGCTATTACGACTATTGGGTAACAGAATGGGACGCGGTCCTACTGCACTATGGGGAAACGATCTTTGATGAAGATTTTCTCAACGATCCGAATACGCAAGACTTAGATGGCAATGCGGAAGGTGTCGCTTTCTTTCGCTCAACTGATCGTTCAAGCCCACACAATGGATTTGCTACCGGAGAAGGCATCCAGAAAGCTTTTGAACAGAAAGGGTATAGTTTCACCTACCGCGGTCTCGCAGACGAACAACATTATCTCTTCGCAGACGAAACCTCACCCAACACCTTAGAACAGTACGCTAATACGATTCCCGGCAACAAAGTGGATATGGAAGGATGCTACCCCCTCACCAGATGCTACTTTGTCTATAACCCCGACGATGGATTGTATTACCGCTATCAACATCTTTCCGGTCTTTCGGACGGACCGCACGTAGATGAAAGTGGTACACAGCTCTCTTTTGCGAATCTTTTGATTCAAAATACTTACTACGAAGTAATCTCTGACCCTTACTTATACTTTAAGACATTTGATACGACACGCGACGGGTGGTTCTTTACCCAAGGAAAAGGGATCCACGTCACATGGGAAAAGACTACCGATTACGGCGCTACACGCTATTATGACGACAATGGCGATGAAATCGTGCTCAACACCGGCAAAACCATGGTCTTAATCGTAGAAGACGGCGATCAATTCAATTATGAATAATGCTTGAGCTGCTCGGTAAGGAAAGAGCCTTGTATCGGAAACGGTTATCGTTTTCGATACAAGGCTCTTTTTTTGCAAGGTACTTTATGTTATCACTATTGAACGCGTTCGCTGATCTACATTTTAAAGGCAGTGTATCCCGGACGAACCTTGGAAGAGTATCTAATTTAAATCATTTTTAGTTACTTTTTCGCGCATTTATTTCCATATGTCGGCCGGTAAATGCAAGCGGTTGATCGCAGAGAATACTGCGCGAACACTGGCACGTGTAATATTGGAGCTGACTCCTGCGCCATATGTGACGCGACCGCTATCTGCGTCCAACATATGCACATAAGCAGCAGCCTGTGAATTGGCACCGCTTTGGAGAGCGTGTTCTTCAAAATCAAGGATCTTCACATGAATATGAAGTTCCTCTCGCAGTCCATGCAGCACAGCGTCAAGAGGTCCATTCCCTACCGCATCAAACTTCTTTTCGACACCTTG